>JALHUR010000084.1 GCA_022867325.1 Candidatus Aminicenantota bacterium
CCAAGAAATAGGGCTTGATCGGGGCGGGAGGCGGTCTGACCGGAATTTGACTCGGCGCCGGAATGAGGAAGATTCTGATGAGTCCCGGCCATTTTGAGATCGGGGGCGAGGTCCGGCACGTCGTATTTTTGGGATGGGATATGGAGAGAGCGCTCGTGGGGCTCAATGAACGGGGTACGGCCCGGGTCAAACCGCCCGCGCCCCGGACACGATCATGATCGGCTACCTGAGGATAGCGAATTTAGCGACCATCGAGGAGCTCGAGGCCTCTTTCTCCGAAGGATTCACGGTTTTGACCGGAGAGACGAGCGCCGGCAAATCCATCATCATCGACAGCATCCGGCTCCTCTGCGGAGAAAAGGCCGCCTCCGACCTGATCCGGACCGGGAAAAAGGAAGCGTCGGTCGAAAGCGTTTTCCGGATCCCCGATCCGGCGCCGGCTTCCGCCGAAGGGCTCGTCGCCGAGGGGGAGAATGAGCTTATCATTCACCGCCAGATGACCGAGCAGGGCACGGGCAAGGCCTTTGTCAATTCCGTGCTCGTCCCCGTCAAAAAGCTCAAGGAGCTCGGAAACGATCTGGTCGACATCTACGGCCAGAACGATCATGTCTTTCTCCTCCATCTTGAAAACCAGCTTCAATACCTGGATGCCTTCATCGGCGGACTTCTTCTCAGGGCGCGGATCCAGCGGGCGGCCCTCGGCCTGAAGGCTTCCCTGCGCGAAAAGCGGGAGCTCGAATCCCGGGATCGGGAGCGGACCCAGAGGCTGGATTTTCTCTCCTACCAAATCAAGGAGATCGAAGACGCCGCCCTTCAGCCCGGCGAGGACGAAGAGCTTCTTCAGCAGAGGAACATCCTCCGCAACGCCGAAAAAATCGGCTGTCTCATCGACAAGGGTCTCGACCTGGCCTCCGCCCGGGACGAGTCCCTGGCGACTCTTCTCTCCCGGATCGAGGCCGTCACGGCCGAATTGGCCGTTTTCGACCCGTCGCTGGGTTCATTCCGGGAAGCGTTCGCCCAGTCGGCGATCACGGCCCGCGAGTTCGCCGACAACCTGATTCGTTTCAAGGGCCGGCAGACCCTGTCTCCCGAAAAACTCGAGCAATCCGAGGAAAGACTCAACAAAATCGCAAAACTTAAGCGAAAATACGGCCCGACCATACCCGAGATCCTGGACTTCGCCCGCGAGTCAAAACGGGAAGCCGCCGACCTCGCTTCCAGCCAGGAGAAGCTGGGAGACCTCCAACAGCTGATCGAAAAGGAATTCGCGGACTACGCCTGCCTGGCCGGGGAGCTCTCGGCGTCGAGGACGCGGGGGGCCGCGGCACTCGAAAGGCTGGTCGAAAAGGAAATCGCCCTGTTGGGCATGAAGAAGGCTCGGTTCGGAATCAAGGTCGTCACCGTCCCGCCTTCGGCCTCGGACCCGGACAAAGTTCGCGAGTGGGGGTGCGAGGAGGTCGAGTTTCTCATCTCTCCCAACCCGGGGGAAGAATTGCGGCCTCTCCGCCGCATCGCGTCCGGCGGAGAGCTGTCCCGGATCATGCTGGCCCTGAAATCCATCGGCAAAGAGCGGGACCCGCTCAAGACGCTGATCTTCGACGAGATCGACGCCGGGATCGGAGGCAAAACGGCCGAGTCGATCGCTCAGAAGCTCAGGGACCTGTCCCGGACCCACCAGATCATTTGCATCACCCATCTGCCCCAGATCGCTTCATTCGCACGTCATCACTTCCGGATCGAGAAGACGGTCGACCGCCAGCGAACCTACACGTCCATCAAAGCCCTCGACTTCGAGGAGCGCATGGCCGAGGTGGCGCGTCTGGTCTCGGGCAGCCAGATCACCGAAACATCGCTCCGGAACGCCCGGGAGATGCTCGAGCGGAATCGGGAAGAGACCTGACCGGCTCGAGGCGCCGGCTTTTATGCTAAAATAACCAAGCCATGGCCGGAATCCTCCAGGGTCTGTCCTATTTCATCCGGACGTTCGGCTGCCAGATGAATGAAAACGATTCGGAGCGGATCGCCGGCTTGCTCGAGGCCGAAGGGGCGTCCAAGGCCGATCTCATCGAGCGGAGCGACCTGGTCATCGTCAATACCTGTGCCGTTCGGGCCAAGGCCGAGGAAAAGCTCTATTCGTTCCTGGGACGGCTCGCCAAGCAGACCAGGGGGCGGGACACTCTGGTCGGCGTCGTCGGCTGCGTCGCCCAGGTTCAGAAGGCGGCCCTCTGGGAGAAGAAAAGGCTCGTTCATTTCATCCTCGGGCCCGGACACTACGACCTCATCCCCGAGATCGTCCGGGATAAGCGGAGGGAACGGATTCTTGTCACGTCGCAAAGCCGCCTTTGGCGCGAATGGCCGGCCGGGCGGGTTCTCCATAGCAATCCCTGGAGCGCGTTTATCACGATCATGGAGGGTTGCGATAATTTTTGCTCTTATTGCGTCGTGCCTTTCGCCCGCGGCCGCGAAAAATTCCGGCCCGGCCGGATGATCCTGGACGAAATCCGGGAACTAGCCCGCCGCGGCGTCCGCGAAGTCCAGCTCCTGGGCCAGAACGTCAATTCCTACCGGGACCCGGAGACCGGGGGAACCTTCCCGGGCCTCCTCGAGGCGGTGGCCGCCCTGGACGGCATCGAATGGATCCGCTTCCTGACCTCCCATCCCAGGACCTTTGCAACCGACCTGGCCCTGACCATGGCCCGCAACCGCAAGGTCTGCCGCCAGCTCCATCTCCCGGTCCAGTCGGGATCCGACGCGGTCTTGGAGCGGATGCAGCGCGGCTACGGCCGCAGAGAATACCTGGACAAGGTCCGCATCCTGCGGGATTTGATGCCGGAGATCAGCCTGAGCGCCGATATCATCGTTGGTTTCCCGGGCGAGACCGAGGCCGAGTTCGAGGACACCCTGCGGCTGCTCGAGGAAGTCCGCTTCGCTAACATTTTTTCCTTCCGCTACTCCCCCCGCCCTTTCGCGGCCGCAGCGCGGGAACCCGATGGCGTGCCGCTGGACGTCAAGCGTCAACGGCTGGTCGCCGTCCAATCCCTCCAGAAGGCCGTCCAAATCGATACCCACCGGTCCTTTCTCGGGCGGACCTTGACCGTCCTCTGCCAGGGACGGAGCAAGAAGGGCGCCGGCTCCTTCGCCGGCCGGAGCGAGGGCAACCAGGTCGTCAATTTCAGCTCCGAGGCCGAACCCGAAGGTCCGTTCGTCCGGGTCCGCGTAACGAGTTGCGGCCCCTACAGCCTGCGCGGCGAGCGCTCCGGCCCCGATCCGGCCGGACCGATCTCAACCTGAATCCGCGCTTCGATTGCTATATTTCCCTGTTTCTTTTATAATGCTTCCTTCGTAAAATCCTGATACCGGAACGGCGCAGAGGTATGGATAGGTGAAGATCAACGTCTGGAACACGATCCTCCAGCTCAGCAAAGAGCGGGGCGTGGGAACGTCCATCATCATCGCCGCCATCGAGGAATCGCTCCGGGTCGCCTCGGCCAAATACTTCACCCATCAGGAAGACGTGATCGTCGATTTCCGGCCCGAGAAGGGCGATCTCAGGGTCCATGTTTCCAAGAAGGTTGTCGAAAACCCTCAAAACCTGGCCTCCGAAATCGCTCTCAAGGAGGCCCGGGCGATCAAGGCCGACGCCCGCCTCGGCGACCTGATGGATATCGACCTTCCCTCCGACACGCTGGGCCGGATCGCGGCCCAAGCCGCCAAAAAGGTCCTTTTCCAGAAAGTCCGCGACGCCGAACAGGAGAAAATCTTCGGCCAGTTCGCGCCGCGCACGGGAGAAACCGTGACCGGGATCTTCCGCCGTTTTGAGAACCAGACCGCCATCCTCGATGTCAACGAAACCGAGGTCATCCTTTCCCTCCGGGACAAGCTTCCCATGGAGGAATTCCGGCGCGGCGACAAGGTCAAAGCCGTCATCCTGCAGGTCCAGAAGGGCAGCAAGGGTCCCCAAATCTACGTGTCCCGCAGCCATCCCAAGTTCCTTCTCAAGCTCCTGGAGCTCGAGATTCCCGAGATCGCGGCCGGCGTCATCGTCATTAAAGACGCCGTCCGGCAGCCCGGCGAGCGGGCCAAGGTCGCGGTCATGACCAAGGAGAGGGATATCGACCCGGTCGGAGCCTGCATCGGAGTCAAGGGAAACAGGATCTTGGCCATCTCCAAGGAACTCCAGGGAGAAAAGATCGACGTCATCGAATGGTCGGCCAACCCGGGCGGCTACGCCAAAGCGGCCCTCAGCCCGGCCAAGGTCGATAAGGTCGTCGTCCTCAACAAGGAGGGGAAGGTCCTCCAGGCCCTCGTCCCCAAAGATCAGATCTCGCTGGCCATCGGCAAGAAAGGCATCAACGTCAAACTCGCCTCATGGCTGGTGGGATGGAAGATCGAGATCAAGGAAAACTAATCGAGAGACAGCCCATGGTTAAAAAAACACAGACACCCTCGAAACCGGCCGAAGCAGCCCCCGTCAAGCCCAGGCCCAAGCTCATCCTCCGCGAAGCCATGCCCCTCAAGGCGGCCGCGGCGCGGGCCAAGGTCGGGCCCAAAGACCTCAGCGAAAAGCTCCGGGCCAAAGGCGTTCTCCTCAACCCCCAGGATATCGTCGATGAGGCCGCCCTGCCGGCCCTGTCCCAGATCCTGGGCCGTCCGGTCGAACTCGTCACGATCGAGAAGGAAATGGAGATGCAGGCCCTCAGCAAACCCGAGGAGCTCACCAATCATCCCCCGGTCGTGACGATCATGGGCCACGTCGACCACGGCAAGACGACCCTGCTCGACGCCATCCGCTCTTCCCACCTCGTCGATAAGGAGTCGGGCGGTATCACCCAGCACATCGGAGCCTACCGGGTCCTCCACAACAACCGGGCCATCACGTTCATCGATACCCCCGGCCACGAGGCGTTCACCCAGCTCCGCGCCCGCGGGGCCAAGGTCACCGACATCGTCATCCTGGTCATCGCCGCCGACGACGGGGTGATGGCCCAGACGCGGGAGGCCATCAACCACGCCAAGGCCGCCGGCGTTCCCCTCATCATAGCCATCAACAAGGTCGACAAGCCCGAGGCCAACGTGGACCGGGTCAAGCAGCAGCTGTCCAAGGAAGGCATTCTGGTCGAGGACTACGGCGGCGACGTCATCAGCGTCGAGGTCTCGGCCAAGCAAAAAACGCGCATCAACGACCTGCTCGATATGATCATCCTCCTCAGCGACATGCTCGAGATCAAGGCCAATCCCAAGGGGCGGGCCCAGGGCATCGTCCTCGAGGCCCGGCTCGATTCCAAGAAGGGGCCGTTGGCCACGGTCGTCATTCAGCACGGCGCTCTTCTTCCCGGGGACGCTTTCGTTTCGGGGATG
The DNA here is from genome assembly GCA_022867325.1 of Candidatus Aminicenantota bacterium. GTDB lineage: Bacteria > Acidobacteriota > Aminicenantia > Aminicenantales > JAFGBC01 > JAFGBC01. The sequence continues at coordinate 5,359 of JALHUR010000084.1, forward strand.
ACTTACGGCAAGGTCCACGCCTTGTTCGACGAACACGGAAAAGCCCTTCTTAAGGCCGGCCCGTCCATGCCGGCCGAGGTCCTCGGCTTCGCGGAGGTCCCGCTGGCCGGGAACATGTTCCAGGTCGTGGAGGACACGGAGACGGCCAAGATGATCGCCGAGCATCGCCGCTCCAAGGTCAAGAAGGAAGAGCCGGCCAAGACCGAACATATCACTCTTGACGACCTGTTCAAGCGGATAAAAGGGGGCGACTTCAAGGAGCTTCCCCTTCTCCTCAAAGGCGACGTTCAGGGTTCGGTCGAGGTCCTGATGGAGCTCCTTCCCTCCCTCAGCAGCGACAAGGTCAAAATCAAGATCGTCCATGCCGCGAGCGGAAACATCTCCGAATCCGACGTCCTTCTGGCCTCGGCCTCGAACGCCGTCGTCATCGGCTACAACGTCAAGCCCACCCCCAAGATCCAGGCCCTGGCCAAGGCGGAAAGCGTCGAAATCCGCAGCTACCGAATCATCTATCAATTGACCGAGGACATCAAGAAGGCCATGGAAGGCCTGCTCGAGCCCGTCATCAAGGAGACCTATCTGGGCCGGGCCGAAGTCCGAAAGGTCTTCCAGATCCCCCGGGTCGGCACCATCGCCGGCTGTCTCGTCGTAGACGGCCGGATCACCCGCAACGCCGAAGTACGCTTCCTGCGCGGAATAGAGGTTGTCCTGAAAACCCGGATCGCCTCCCTCAAGCACCTTAAGGAAAACGTCAGCGAGGTCAAGAAGGATTACGAATGCGGAATCGGGGTCGAGAAGTTCAAGGACTTTCTGGCCGGGGACGTCATCGAGGCCTTCCTGACCGAGAAAGTCAAGCCCACCTGAGCGGCGGCCGTCGAGAGGGTCATGATCATCGGGTTGCTCCGTCTTGAGTTTTTTCTCCCCTACGCCCATTCGCTCAAGGACAAACGAATGTTCCTCAGGAGCCTCAAGGACCGCCTGCGGACCCGATTCAACGTCGCCGTCGCCGAGCTCGATTTCCACGACAAATGGCAGCGGGCGGCGGTCGGGATCGTGACCCTCAACCAGCAAAGAGCCTTCGTCGAACAGGTTCTGGACAAGGTCCTCCGGGATATCGAGGCGACGGCCGAGGCCGAGATCGTCGGGCGCCGGATCGAATTCCTCTGAGGCCGGAACGGACGCCATGAGCGGCTATCGGGACAAGCGGATCGGGGCCCTGATCAAAGAAGCCGTCTCGCCGCTTCTGATCAAGGAGTTCCAGGACGCCGGTTCGGGCTTCCTGACCGTGACCCGGGTCGAGATGACAGACGACCTGAGAACGGCCCGGATCTTCATCTCCGTCTTCGGCTCGGCCGATCGGGCCGCCCTGCTCGACCGGCTCACCCGAAGCGCCGGATCCTTGCGCAAGGCTGTTGCCTCCCGGGTCAAATTAAAGTATAATCCACTGCTTATTTTCGCCCTGGACCCGGGCCCGGACCATGAGGCCCGGATCGACGAACTTCTCAAGCTGGCGAAGAAGACATGATGAACGACAGCACCCGGCGCATCGCCGACAAGATCCGCTCCTGCCGGCGGATCGCCATCACCTCCCACCTGAGACCCGACGGCGATTCGATCTGCACCAGCCTCGCCCTGGCCCTGATGGCGGAGAGCCTGGGAAAAGAGGCCTGCGTCATCAACCAAGACCGGACGCCGTCCCCCTTCCACCGTTTTCCGGACGCGGATCGGATCAGGATCGGCCAGATCGCCCCGCAGCCCTTCGACGCCGTCATTCTTCTCGAATGCGCCGACGTCTCCCGCTCCGGCCAGGATAATCTGGACGGATACTTCAAGATCAACATCGATCATCATTACTCGAACACCCCCTACGCCGACATCAACTGGATCGACCCCGAAGCTCCGGCCGTCGGCGAGATGGTCCTCGCCCTGGCCCAGACGCTTCCGGTCGGGTTCACGCCGATCATGGCCAACCATCTCTACTGCTCAATCGTCTCGGACACGGGATCGTTCCAGTTTTCGAACACGACGGGCCGGGCGCTGGGGGCCTGCGCCAGGCTGGCCGAGTTGGGGGCGAGCCCGATCGATGTCTCCGAGCGGCTCTACAACAACAATCCTCCGGAAAAAATCAAGCTCCTGGGCAAGGTCCTCACGACTCTCCAGCTCAACGCCCGGGGCAATGTCGCCGTCATCTCCATGTTCAAGGACGATTTGAAAGCTCTCAACCTCAAGGAAATCGACACCGAAGACATCACCACCCTGGCCCGCTCGATCAAGGACGTCGAGATCGTCCTTTTTTTCAAGGAAATGGACAGGGACACCTTCAGGATCAGCCTTCGGTCCAAGGGCCGGGCCAACGCCGCCCGGGTGGCCGAACAATTCGGCGGAGGCGGCCATGTCCACGCCGCCGGGTTCACCGTCTACGGCCCTTATGACCGGCTGATCAAGGAAATCCCGCAAAGGGTCGAAAAGCTCCTGACCCGGGACGCCTGACCGGCTCCGGACCGGACCATCCCCAAGACCATGGACGGAATCATCCTCGTCGCTAAACCCGCCCTGAAGACGTCCCACGACGTCGTTCTGGAATTGCGGCGGATCCTGAGAATCGGAAAAATCGGACATTTCGGAACGCTCGATCCCATGGCGACCGGGGTTCTGATCGCGGCCTGCGGCCGGGCCGCACGCCTTTTTCCCTATTATTCCAGGCATGACAAGGCCTACCGGGGCCGGATCCGCCTCGGATTCTCGACGGATACCTATGATGCCCAGGGGAAACCCACTTCACAACCGGCGGACAGATTACCCGAGGAAGATGAGCTTCGCGCAGCCATGGCCAGTTTCCTGGGAAGCCTGAACCAAGTCCCGCCGGCCTATTCCGCCAAGAAATTCAAGGGGAAACCTTTGTATCGCTTGGCTCGGAACGCCGAACCCGTGCCCCTGAAACCATCGCCCGTCGTCGTTCACGCTCTCAAGCTCGAATCCTACGCGCCGCCCGACTTCGATATTTCCGTCCGTTGCTCGGGAGGGACCTACATTCGATCGCTCGCCCATGACATCGGTCTCAAGCTCGGCTGCGGCGGCCATCTCTTGGAGCTCGTCCGCACGGCCGTCGGGCCGTATACGCTGGACCGCTGTTCATCCCTGGAGCGCATCCGGACGCTGGCCGAGGCGGAAGCGATCGGATCGTTCTTGCTACCCCTAGAAGCCCTCCTCCCCGACTTCCCCAAGCTGATCCTGACCGAAAAAGGGGAACGCTGCGCAAAAAACGGCAATTCGATCCTGCCCGAACACATTCTGTCCGCCGAGACGCCCGGGCCGCCGGCCGGTTCCCAAGCCGAAGACGAGGCTTTGTTCCGCCTGTTCGGACCCGGAGGAAGGTTCATCGCCCTGGCCCGAAGGGCGCCGGACAAAGCCGTCCTCCAGCCTATCCTCGTTTTCAACTAAATCCAAATCATTGAATTCCGTCCTTGAATTTTCCCCCCTGATATTGTATTGTATCAGGGTTATGAGGCTGAACAAAAATCAGATCGAGCACCTGAGTTTCGTCATAGTCCGTAATTTAAACAAGGACGGCAAGGTGCTCATCGAAGACAGAGCCAGGATCCTTGATGAAGTAACGGCCCTGATCACCGAGGAATTCATGAAGGAGGACAAGCTGGACCAGGAGGTCCGCGAGATCCTCAGCAAGCATATTGAGAAAATCCGCCGCGAGAATATCGAGTACCAGACGATGTTCCGGATGATCAAGACCAAGCTGGCCAAGGAAAGGAACATCGTCCTATGAGCAATCGTCTGTCCAGGGAAAAGATCAATTTCATGGCCCGCCAGGTCCTCAACTGTCTCATGAAAAACGACCAGGTCGAGTTTCTGGACGACGATAACGAAATCCGCCTCGGCATCGTCCACTCCATCGAAGAAGAGATCCGGCTCTACGACCAGCTCGACAAGAAGGCGATCGAGAAAATCCAATCACAGAAACGGGCCATCGAGGAAGGGAGCCGGGAATGGGAGATCCTCTACCGCAAGTATTATAACGAGGAGCTCTCGAAGCTCGGGAAGCTCACCGAATAGCCCTCCCCCCTTTTCCTCCTCCAGCCGGCCGATAGGCAGCTCAAAAAGCAGTCCTTTCTCAGGGCCTTTTTCCGGTCAAGTAGTCCCCGAGGGCTTCTTGCCATGGGGAAAAGGGCGAAAGCCCGACGGCCTTGGCCCTTCGATTCTCGAGGACCGAATAGGCCGGCCGGCGGGCTCGGGCCCCGAATTCCTTGCTGCTGACGGGCCGTATCTCGGCCTCGATCTCGGCCAGGGCGAGAATCGTTCGCGCGAATTCATGCCAGGTGCAATCACCTTCGTTGGTCAGGTGATAAAGGCCGTAGGCCGAGGTCCGGATGAGCTCGTCGATCGTCCGGGCCAATTCCCGGGCCGATGTCGGAGTCGCTCTTTGATCGTCGACGACGCTGAGCGGTTGACCTTGCCGGGCCAGGTCGAGGATCCGGTCCACGAAATTCATGCCTTTTTCGAGACAGCCGGCCGCGCCGTAGAGCCCGCAGGTCCTGATCAGGAAATGCTTCTCCCAATACGTCCGGAGCAGGTATTCACCCGCCAATTTGGATACGGCATAGACGCTCAACGGGCGGGGCGGATCCTCCTCGACGTAGGGAGAACCCTTGGCCCCGTCAAAGACATAATCCGTGCTGAAATGGACGAGCGGGCAGTCCAGCTCCCTGCAAACCAGGGCGAGGTCGCGGACGGCCGTCGCATTGACTGCGAACGACTTGTCGGGATGCAGCTCGCATTCGTCGACCCGATGGTAGGCGGCCGTGTTGATGACGCAGTCGGGCGCGAGTTCGGTAAAGACGCGGCGGACGCCGTCGGCCCGGGTCACGTCGAAGTCGGGATAATAGAGCGGGAGAAGGATGTCTCCGGTCAAGCGTCGGACGAGGTCGGACCCGAGCTGTCCGTCCGCCCCGATGATGGCTATCCTCATGACTGCAGATTATTATAACGCGGCCTCGGCCCGAATAAAATGGGCCGGGGGGCTTCAACGCGCCCCCGGCCCTTTGTCAATGCGGAGTCGGATCCCTTAAAAAATGTACCTGAACCCGAGCGCGAACTTGTGATAATCGTCAAAGGAGCGATCGCCGCCCAGCGGTGAGCGGAACTCGAAGAACAGGGCGCCGGCCGAGCGACCGCGGCCGAAAAGGTCGACGCCGACCTGGCCGACGAGATCGAGCCCGGATTTGCGGGTCACCTGATCCTTGCCGCTGTAACCGAGGCCGCCCGCGATGAAGGCGGGCCCGGCATGGAGATTGAGGAGGGCGTTCGCCAGGAAGAAAGTCCTCCAGGGGTCTCCCTTAAGCCGCGGCGCGACGCCGGCCGCCAGGATGAAGTCCAGATTGCCGGGGACGATATTGTAGAGGAAGCCGCCCCGAGCGAAGGCGAACATCGTATAGGTCCCCTTGGCCAGGAGAGGGCCGGCTTCGAAGAGGAGGAAAAACCGCCGCTGGGTGATATCGAACTCGAGCCGGCAGGGCTCCGTCGAAACGGCGCCCAGGTTGTCGGCCACGACGAGGGTCGCGGCGTATTTCCCGGCTTTTTGAAAAACCTTTTCGAAGGTGTACGGCTTCTCGCTGTCGACGAAAGTGTCGATGACCCGGCCCGTGGCGTCCGTGATTTCGAAGGTCGCCTTGGCGATATCGCCGTCGGGATCGGTCGATCCGTTGGCGTCGAAGACGACCGGGCGGCCCACGTAGTCTTCGCAGGGGAGGCAGGACGTCCACAGCTTACAGACGGGCGGGAAGTTCACGTAAACCTTGGCCGAGCAGCCGCTGCCCGAAAGCGAGCCCTTAAGGTCGAAGACCCGGGCCTTGAAGGTGTACTCGCCCGCCTTGGAAAGCGTCGTCTGCCACTTGGGCGATTCGGCCGTCAGCGTCTTGGAGCCGACTTTGGTTCCGGTCGCGTCGAAGACGTCGACCTCCATGGATTTAGCGTGCTGAGTCCCGCTCATGTCGACCGTGATCGGGTCGTTGACGTTACATTTGCCGGGGCTGACGGTGATGTTGCAGACCGGGCCGGGGATGAGGTCGGTCGTTCCCTTGAGGGCGATATTGCCGCAGGGCCTGGGCATCAGGAACTCGTATTCCTTGAAATCCTTGACGACCTTGAAGACGAAAACGTCGAGAGGCTTGGCGCCCGCCCATTCGACCTCCCGCGCTACCTTGACCTTGCCCTGGGATCGGAACAGCATCCAGAGGACGCGATCGCCGACGGCGAGCTGCTTTTCCTCTAACTTGGCTGTTTTGAGCTGGTCCATGAAGGGAAGATAGAGATCGCCGTTCCCGGCCAGGTCGAAGCCGTACTTGATATCGCCCGAATAGCGATCAAACAGGGTTTTCATGACTTCGGAAGTCGGGACGTTCCCCCTGATGCGCACGAACGTGTAGCGGCCGATGGTTTTGAGCTTGGTGGCGGCGAAGGTTGATCCGGCACAGATAATGGCGAGAAGAACCACGGTAACGATTAAGACTTTTCTGTTTCTCACATAAACCTCCTTCTTTGTCGTCTCCAGACCTTTACTCGCGTAAAAGCAAGATAATTATAAGTCAATAGGAAAACGTTTTCAAGCGATATTCGAATCATTTTTTTCCAAAATCAGGCCGTTCGGCCAAACGGCCTGGCCGCCATGAAGACGGCCGTGATCCTCTTGATCAGCCCCGAATCCCTGGGCTCTCCCTTGAGGCCGGCTTCGAACAGGGCCCGCCGCACCGGGCTGCGATCGGCGAAATTCCGGAGCAGCTCCCTCCCCCGCTCGACCGATATTTCGGGATGGATCTGAAAACCCCAGAGCGTTCCAGGATGGACGCTTCGGACCCGGTCAGTATGAGGTGCGTATAGCCGTCTCCGAGATCCGGGAGCCGTCCGTCCCTGGCCCGGAAGGAATCGAAGGGGACGCTCAGGAATTCCCCCCACTGGGCGCAGGGCGGGTAAGAGTCGGGATCGACCGAGTTGTCGATAAGGGCGAGTTTGACGGCTTGGGTCACGGCCATGTCTCCCGGATCGAACTGAAAACTTATTATAGGCCTTCGACTCGTCCTTTTTCAAACACGAAGTCTCTTGTCTGGGCCGGGCGATTTGATATAATACTCGCCTGTGAACAAGGAGGCTTGACCGTGCACGCAGTCAAAGAGGACACCGAGCTTCATGTCGTTGTTCCCAACGATCCCGGTATACTGGGCCGTGTCCTGGGGACCATGGCCAATGCCGGGGTCAACGTGAAGGCCATGTGCGTCTCTTCCGAGGGCGATCGGGGGCATTTCCTCCTCGTCACCGACAACTACCGGAAGGCCCAAACCGCCCTCAAGTCCCTCCGCTATAAAGTCATGCTGAATAAAGTCGTCACGGTGGCCGTCACCGACCGGATCGGCGCAGGCGCCGAGTTCGGCGCCTTGCTCGGCAACGCCGTCATCAATATTCTCTATGCCTACGGATCCTCCGGGGGCGCCGGCCAGTCGCTTCTCGTGTTTCACACCAACAACAACAAGAGGGCCTTGGAGACCTTGAGATAAAGACCGCCCCGGAACGCCTCCGGATCTTGAGGACGGAGGGGACGCGAAGAAACCCATGGCGAAGCGCATCCTGGTTGTGACCTCGGACGTCCCTTTCGTCGAGGGCGGGCACCTGGTCATCGCCCGAGGGACGGTTCGGGCCCTGCGCGAGGCGGGGCACGAAGCGGAACTCCTCCTGACTCCCCAGAACCGGTTCGGCCGGCAATTGCGGGCCTACGCGGCCACCCGATTCACGGATGTCGGGATGGACGGGCAGGGTCGTTCCATCGACCAGGTCATTACCTTCCGTTTCCCGAGCTACGCCGTCCGGCATCCCGCCCACGTCTGCTGGCTGAACCACCGGATGCGGGAATACTACGACCTCTGGAGCCTCCTTTACAGCCGCCTCGGCTGGAAGGGCCGGATCAAGGAGACGGTCCGCCGGACGCTCATCCGCGCCATCGACAACCATCTTCTTAAGAGGAACGTGACGAAGCTGTACACCATATCCAAGACCGTCCAGGCCAGGCTCCGGCGCTGGGGACGGATCCCTTCCGAAGTCCTCTACCCTCCCCCTCCTCAGAGGGCGTACCGGACCGAGAGCTACGGGAGCTTCATCTTCACGGTGTCGCGTCTCCACAGCCTCAAGCGGATCGACCTGCTCGTCGAGGCCATGGCCCTGGTTCACAATCGCGCGTTCAAGGCCATCATCATGGGCGAAGGGCCGGAGCGTTCCAACCTGGCCGCGCTCATCAAGGCCCGTAATCTGGAAGGCCGGATCGTGCTTCTCGACGAGACCGACGAGGAGACCATGCTGGATCGCTACGCGCGCTGTCGGGCCGTCTTCTTCTCCCCTCTCCAGGAGGACTACGGGTTCGTGACGGCCGAGGCCTTTGCCTCACGAAAGCCGGTCTTAACGGCCACGGACAGCGGCGGCCCGGTCGAGCTCGTCGAGGACGGCCGGACCGGATTCGTCGTCCCGCCCAATCCCGCGGAGATCGCCGCGAAGCTCGACCTCCTGGCCGAGGATAAAAAGCTGGCCGAGAGGCTGGGGGGAAACGGATATGACTTCATCTCCGGGATAACCTGGGAGAACGCCGTCGCTAAGCTCATCCTCGGGGAAAAAACTCGTTGACAAATCCCCACCCTTTGCCTAAAATGTTACTCTATTGGCGTAGTCCAATATTGAGGAGGCGAATATGTCCCATGCCGAACCCAACGTCGTTCCCCTCTGTGACGTACTTCTCGTCCTTCTGATCATCTTCATGGTCATCACGCCCCTTGTCCAGAAGGGGGTCGACGTGCAATTGCCCGAAACGGTCCAGGGAGGGACAGATCCGCAGAATGTCCAAGGAGTAATCGTCCTGACGGTTAAAAAGGGCAATACGGTCATGATCAATCAGCAGCCGATCGAGCTCCAAGCCCTCCAAGAACAGCTCCGCCAGTACTACGCCGCGCGCCAAGACAAGACCATCTTTGTCCGGGCCGATTCCAAGCTTCCCTTCAGCAAAGTCATGGAGGTCATCGACATCGCCAAGGGTGCCGGCGTCGAAAAGCTGGGGATCATTCCCGAACTCTTCACGGAAGAATAGGCGGCCGTTCTCCTTGTCCCGGAGACCGGACCCGATGCGCGCCGTCCTCTCCATCGGTTTCTTTTTTCTAATCTCTATCGTATCCCTATCGGGAACGGCTTATTCCCAAGAAGGCCAGGTTGAAATGGTCGGTCCGTTGACCCTGGAGGAAATCCTGCAGGCCCTTCCCGATTGGCAGGATAGGATGGTCGCCTATGCTCCCAAGCTCGGCGCCGTCAACGAGTTGAAAGCCTTCCCGGATTTTGTCCAGGTCGAGGTCTATCTCGGGACCTGGTGCTCGGACAGCCAATCCCACGTCACGGCCTTTTTCCAAGTCCTGAACTTTGTCAATTCCCCCCAAATCCAGGTCTCTTACATGGGCGTCCCCAAGGACAAGCCGTCCCGTGAGCCCTATATCGCCGGAAAAGATATCGAGAAGCTTCCGACCTTTATCGTCCTGGTCAACGGAATCGTGAAAGGCCGGATCGTGGAAACCCCGACCCGCACGGTCGAGGAAGACCTCTTGGCCCTTCTCCGCCGCTGAAGGCGGCTACTTCGCGTCCCGGACGGGGCCGACCACTTCGTGGGCGATGACCAGGCGCTGAATCTCGTTCGTTCCCTCGTAGATCTGGAGAAGCTTCGCGTCCCGCATCAGCTTCTCCATCGGATAGTCTTTCATATAGCCGTACCCTCCGCAAATTTGAAGGGCTTCGGTCGTCGTCCGCATGGCCACGTCGCTGGCAAAGCACTTGGCCATGGCCGATTCTTTCCCGCAGGGTTTTCCCCGGTCCATCAGCCAGGCCGCGTTCCAGACGAGATGGCGGGCCGCGTTGATCTCCATGGCCATCTGGGCGATCTTGAGCTGGTTGGCCTGGAAAAGGGCGATCGCTTTCCCGAACTGGACCCGTTTCTTGGCGTACTCGACGGCATAGTCGAGCGCCGCCCGGGCGACCCCGACTCCGGCCGCCCCGACCGGGGCCCGTGTGTTGTCGAGCGTCTTCATGGCGACCATGAATCCCAAGCCTTCCCGCCCCAGCAGGTTCGCCCGCGGAACCCGAACGTCGTCGAAGAAGACCTCGGCCGTGTTCGAGGCCCGGTGACCCATCTTGTCCTCGACCTTTCCGACCGAGACTCCGGGCGTGTCGCGCGGGACGATGACGGCGCTGATTCCCCGCTTGCCCTTGCCGGGCGCGGTCAGGGCGAAGACGACGTAGAGGTCGGCGATCCCGCCGTTGGTGATGAAGCACTTGGACCCGTTGATGACGAAATCGGAGCCGTCCTTGAGGGCCCGGCTCTTGAGGCCGCCCGCGTCCGAACCGGCTTCCCGCTCGGTCAGGCAGAAGGAGGCGAACGTCATCTTGCGGGTCGCGGGCGCCAGGAAGCGCTTTTTCTGTTCGGGCGAACCGAACAGGATGAGCGGCGTGTAGGCCAGGGAATTGGCCATGATCGTCGTGTACATGCCCGCGCAGCCGGCCGCCAGCTCTTCGCTGACGATGACCGTGTCGACGTTGCCCAGCTCTCCCCCGCCGTACTCGGCCGGAATGTTGCAGGTCATGAAGCCCGCCTCGAAAGCTTTCTGGAAGACGTCGGTCGGCGTCTCGTGGCCTTGATCGTACTTGGCCGCCTTGGGTTTCATCTCTTTTTCGGCGAACTCGCGGGCCATTTCACGAAGGGCCAGCTGTTCTTCGGACAAGCTGAAATCAATCATTGTCTTTTCCTCTCCCGGGGCTCGGACGTTCGCCGAGACGTTGACCTTTTATACCCGAATCGAGAATCTCTGTCAAACCCTCGACTCCCCGGCCTGAAGGCCGGGGCTTGGTCAGGGTTGACCCTGAGCCGCCCTTTTCGTCCCCGCCTTGAAAGGAGGGGCTTAGCGTCGGCGAACGGGTCAATTTGGCCGTTTCCCCGCGCGGCGCGGCGGGGAGCACGGGCAGGAACCGGACTTCCTCACGGGCCATATCGTAGACCTGGTCCTCGAGGTTCAGGAGCTCGAAGACGACATCCTGGGGCCTGGGCGCTTTGCCGGGGCCTTGCGGGATGATCAGGACGAGGATCCGGGGAGGGCCCGACATTCGAATTTGGAGTCCGGACTCTCCTCCCTTGTCCTCGAGAAAGCGCCGGATCAGGGCGGAGAGCCTGTCGGCAAAGGAACCGTCCGGGATTTCTTTCCGGGCGCAGGCCGTCCGGACCGCTTCTTCCGCTTCGGGTCGATCAAGATTCAGCGAATAGACCATGGAATGGACCGCCCGGGATAAAGGCGGCTCCGAATCGGCTAAAAGCCTAAGCTCAAGAAAACGGACGCCCTCCGGGGCCGATGCGTTGAGGCGAACGATCGTCTCTTGGGCGGAGAGGGCGGTCCTGGATTTGAGCTCCAGGCAATCCTTTTTGGCCTCCATCCCCAGGGGAAGCGCGGGGAGAAACGAGACGATCATTTTGGGATGGAACCCTTCGGACATGGCGACCGAAAGGCCGGCCCTCCGGAATATTCTCTGGAGGACGTTGATGAGATCGAGATGGGACATGAAACGCGCCCGTCCTCCCTTTGAGTAAAAAAGACGGTAGCGAAGAGGCTGGGCGGAATCGCGGCCGAGACGAGGGAAAGGCTCTTCTCGATCGCCGGCCTCCCCTTCCTCGGAGGACCTGTCCAGGAAAGCGGGCAAGTCGCAGCCCCGGCAGTCGGCGCAAGTCCTTTCCAGACAGGACGGGGTCCTCTCCTCCGCCATGGCCCTGTCGAGCTCGCCTTGCAGGAATTCTTTCCTGACGCCGGTGTCGATATGGTCCCAGGGCAATAAGGCGTCGCGGTCCAGGGCGCCGAGATAATCTCCTTTCTCGATGCCCGACGACATGAAGGCCTGCTCCCAACAGCGGGCCTGGAAACGGTCCTTCCAGCCGTCAAAACGGGCTCCATTCTCCCAGGCCGCCCTGAGAAGACGGGAGACCGCCCGATCTCCTCGCGAGAGTACCGCTTCCAGCACGGATTTCTCAACCGGATGGTCCTTGAAATCGATGAAACGGAACCTTTTCAAACGATCCTTGAGGAAAGCCTGTTTTTCAAGGAGAGTCTCCGGTCCGTCCATGGCCTGCCATTGGAAGGGCGTATGCGGTTTAGGTATGAATGAGGAGACGCTGAGGTTGAAGCGCGGCGGCGAATGGAGGATCGATCGGCCTTCCTCGACGAGGGCCTTGACGAGATCGACGATTGCAACCAGGTCTTCGTCCCGCTCCGTCGGCAGCCCGATCATGAAATAGAGCTTGAGAAGCCTCCAGCCATGGCGGAAAGCGCTCCGGGCCGCTTCGAAGATGTCGGCATCGTCGAGGTGCTTGTTAATGACCCGGCGCAACCTCTCGGTCCCGGCCTCGGGGACCAGGGTCAGGCCGGTCTTACGGACCGTGAGGATGCTCCGGACGATTTCGGTCGAGACGCCCTTGGGCCTCAATGACGACAGGGAGAGTGAAATCTTATCGGGCTCGAGCTCGGCCATGGCTTTCTTGATCAAACCGTCGAGGCCGGGATAGTCGCTCAGGGAAAGGGCGGTCAGGGACGCGTCTTCGTAGCCTGTCGCCCGCAGGCTTTTTTTCATCGTATTGAGGATGAACGCCCGGCTTTTGACCCGGAAGGGATGGTAGAGGGTTGTGGCCTGGCAGAACCTGCATTTATGGGGGCAGCCGCGGGCCGCCTCGACCGCGACGCGGTCGAATACGGCTTTAATGTTGGGGACGACGATGTCCTCCGGGAAATAAGACTCCCGGAACGACCGAACGATTCTTTTCTTTATGCGGGAAGGTTCCCCCGGCCCGGCCTTAACGGCCAGGAGTCTTGAGCGGTCCGGCCGATAGGTCTCGTAGAGGGACGGGACATAAACGCCGGGAATCCCGGCCAAATCCTTGAGAATCCGGCCCCTGTCTTGGGCGGCCCCTTTGAGCTCGATCAGCCGTTCGACGATTTCCGGGAATGCCTCCTCGCCGTCGCCGATCAGGAAGAGGTCGAAGAAATCCGCGACGGGCTCGGGATTGAAGGCGGACGGGCCGCCGGCGATGACGAGAGGATGGTTTCCGGTCCGGTTCGCCGCGAGAAGGGGGATCCGGCCCAAATCGAGCATGGTCAGGATGTTCGTCGCGTTGAGCTCGTAGAGGAGCGAAAAGCCCACGATGTCGAACCGGCCGAGCGGAGTGGCCGTCTCCAGCGAGAAGAGCGGAAGATCCCGCGCCCGGAGCTCGGCCTCGCAATCCGGCCAGGGCGCGAAGACGCGTTCGGCCTGGATATGGGGACGGTTGTTGAGGATGGCGTAGAGGATCTTCTGCCCCAGATACGACATGCCGATTTCATAAACGTCGGGAAAGGCGAGCGCGACCCTGGCCCTGACGGCGGCCGGATCCTTGCGGCGGGCGTTCCATTCCCCTCCCGTGTAGCGGGCCGGCTTCTCGACCCGGCGCAGGACCCGGTCCAGGCCGTCAGACATTGGCGAAGCGCCTCATCTTGACGTTGAGGATCAATCCCACGGCCAGGAAGGTGGCCGTCAGGGACGAGCCTCCGTAGCTCAGGAGCGGAAGGGGAATTCCCGCGATGGGCAGGACGCCGATGATCATCAGGATGTTGATGAAGAATTGAAAGGCGATGAAGGAGGAGGCCAGGAACGAGATATAAACGCCGGCCCTGTCCCGGGACTGTCCGACCGACTTGAACAGCCGGCCCAGGAACAAGTAATAGAGGATCAGGGCGGCCAGACTCCCGGCGAACCCGAATTCTTCGCCGATGACCGAAAAGATGAAATCGGTATGGCGGGCCGGCAGGAAGCGAAGCTGACTCTGGCTTCCTTTCTTGAAGCCTTTTCCTAAGAGCCCGCCGGACCCGATGGCGATCTTGGATTGGCGGATTTGATAGCCCGCCCCCTGCGTATCCTGACCCGGGGAGAGGAACGTCATGATCCGCTTCTTCTGGTAGTCTTTGAGAGTCAAGTTCCAGGTCACCAGGCTCAGGAGAACTATGATGATGAGGAGGACGACGAGCGTCTTCTTGGTCCGGCCGGCCAGGATCAGGGCGGCCGCCAGGATCGGGATATAGCAAACGGCCGTGGCCAGGTCGGGCTGGAGGGCCACCAGGACGAACGGAACGAAGACGGCGCCGGCGCCGGTTAAGGCGATTGTCCGCGTCACGAATGTTTTTTTGGCGGCCCCGAACAGCTGGGCCAGGACCAAGATCAGGACGACCTTAAGGATCTCGGACGGCTGGATTTGGAAGAACGGCATCCGGATCCAGGACTTGGTCCCGGCCGTGGTCCGGGCGAACGGGATCATGGCGGCCAAGACGGCCACGATCAAAACATAGACGGGCAGGGCGAAGGTCATCAGCGTTTTATAGTCGACGGCCAGGATGAAAAAGAGCATAACCAGGCTGAAGGCCGCGAAGGTGAATTGCTTCAGGAAATAGGCGCCGCCGGCTTGGTGAGAAGAGCTGTAGATGGCGGCGATGCCCAAGGCCGTATTCAGGAGCAGAAGAACGATCAACCTCCAGTCGATTTCCTGGAAATGCTGTCTGTCAATCATTCCTGGACCTACAGAGCTCGAACAGGGGTTTGGCCAGCGGGGCGGCGACCGCTCCGCCCATTCCGCCGTACTCGACGAGCACGGTCACGACGTAGCGGGACTTCTGGCGCGGGGCGAAGCCCGTGAACCAGGAATGGGTCTTGATCGTCCTCTTGAGCTTCTCCGCCTTCTCGGTGCTGATGATCTGAGTCGATCCCGTCTTGCCGCAGACGTCGAAGCCGTCGACCCGGGCCGCCCGCCCCGTCCCCTCCTCGTTCACCGAACGGTACATACCCTCGATAACTTTCTCAAAACTGGAGGGCCGGATATCGACCCGGCCGGCCTGCTTGAAGGGATCGGCCGATGTTTTGGCCGTTTCGTCGACGGGCGCCAAAAAAAGACGGGGGACGACGGGCTCCCCGCGATTGGCGATGAGCGCCGTGTAAGCGGCGACCTGGAGTGGAGTCACAATCAGGGGGCCCTGTCCGATGGCCACCGAGATCGTCTCGCCCGCGAACCAGCCCGCCTTGTGGGTCCTTTTTTTCCAGTCCGGATGGGGTACCAATCCCTCTTTCTCACCCGGGAGATCGATTCCCGTCTTCCGTCCCAGGCCCATTTTTTCGGCCGTCTTGGCGATGTCCTCGATCCCCATTCGGCGGCCTATGTTGTAGAAATAGATGTTGCACGAGTAGCTGAGCGCATTGGGCAAGTTCAGGGAGCCGTGGCCCGCCTCGAACCAGCAGGCGAACGGATGACCGTAGATCTCGATCTTGCCGCCGCAATAATAAGTCGTGTCCTCGCCGATCAGGCCGGATTCGAGGGCGCCGATGGCCATGACCGGCTTGAAGACCGAGCCCGGGCTGTAAAGGCCCCGGATGGCCCGGTTCTCGAGCGGGTAGTTGGGGCTTCGGATCAAGGACAGCCATTCATCGACCGTGAATCGGTTGATGAACTTATTGGGATCGAAGGTCGGAAAACTCGCCAAAGCCAGGACCTCGCCGTATTCAGCGTCGAGGACGACGATGGCCCCTTCCTTGCCCAGGAGAAGCTCCTCGGCCCTTTTCTGAAGGCTGATGTCGATCGAAAGCGTCAGGTTCTCCCCCTGTTTGGGCTCCTCCCTGGCCTCCTCTCCCTTGGGCTTTCCCACGCTGTCGACGATCTCCAGGATGCGGCCCTTCTTCCCGACCAGACGCGCTTCGTACTGCCGTTCAATCCCGTTCCTGCCGACAAGGTCTCCGGCCTGATGATCGCGAAAGCGGTTGGACCTCAGCTCTTCCAGCGTCAATTCCTGTAGATAGCCGAGGACATGGGCTGCAGCGCTTCCCTGAGGATAGATGCGCTTGGGTTCGGCCGTGACCAGGAGTTCGGGAAACTCGTACAGGCGCGCCTAGATTCGCGAGACCTCCTCCCTGGTCAGGTTGTCCTTGACCGGGACCGGCTTATAGCCCGGCAACGAACCGAAGCGCCCGATGCGCGCCCGGATCGTCTCGACCGGAAGCCCGAGCAGGTCTCCGATCCGCCGGACGGAGGCATCGAGGTCGCCGCTATTGTCGCGGACGATCGAAGCCGTGAATGAGGCGGCGTTGTCGGCGAGCTTGACGCCGTTCCTATCCAGGATCAGTCCGCGCGGGGCGGCCAGAACGACCTCGCGGGTTCGATTGGACTCGGACAGGGCCCAGTACTTGGCATGATCCAAGATCTGAATTTTCCAGTAAAGAACGAGCACGGCCCCGAACAGGATCTTGACGATCGCAAATACGGCCTTCGACCGCCGGCAGACGAGCGTCAGGTCCTCGTAGATGCGTTCCGTATCCTGGGGGCTCACGCTTGGGCGCGCCTTTCCCGACGGCGGCGGATGAAGTTAAAAACCAGACACCCCCCCAGGGCCGTATTGAGGGGTTGGAGAAAGAGGAGGCCGCCCGCCGTATCGGCTCGATGGCCGTAGATGAGGCTCGATAGAACCATCCAGACGGCGAGATCCGCGGCGGCGGCCGTGAACAGGAATAGAAACAGCCTGCGTAGAGGCGTCACGTCGAACTTCTGCGAAAAACTCCCCGCCAGGTAGCCGACCAGGGTCAGGGCGATCCCCGAGCTGCCCAGGACGCTCCGCGAGAAGGCGTCCTGGACGAGCCCGCAGGCCATGCCCATGACGGCCCCGGCCGCTTCGCCGCCCGTCATCGCGAAATGGAGGACGACAAGCAGGAAGACGTTGAAGACAAGAAGTCCTGCCGGCGCGATCCTTCCCGCCAGCGTATAGACGGCGAACCCGAACAGAATCCCGAGCAGGGCTCTGGCGATATCCCGGGTTGTCATCGCCCCCCCTCGGGGAAATAATCGCGGGCCGGACGCTTGAGGATGGCGACCTGGCCGAAGCCGGCGATGTCGAAGAAGGGCTTGACTCGAACCTTTTGAAAAAGGGTCCCGTCCCGCTTGACGTTGATAACTGTTCCCACCCGAATGCCTGGAGGATAGAGTCCGTCCAGCCCCGAGGTCAGAATCCGGTCGCCCGCCGCTAGGGTCGGGCCCGAGTCGAGCAGGTACTTGAGCTCGCACGTCCCGTCGCCCAGACCCTTCAGGATGACGACCGCGGGGGGCGACCCGGCCAGGACGCTGACGCCGCATTCCGAATCCGTGATGAGCTGGATATGGGCTTCGCGGCCGGCCACCGTTCCATAGACGCGCCCGATCAGACAACCGTTTCTGTCCAGGACCGGCATGTCTTTGCGGACGCCGTGGACCGTTCCCCGGTCGATGACGGCCGAACGGTGGATATTGGTCGCGTCCAATCCGATGACCGAGGCGATCTCCAGGTCGTCCCGCCAGCGGGCGGTCGCGTCGCGGATGTCCTTCTCGGATTTCAACTCACGGAGCCAGTTGCGGAGAAATTCGTTCTCTTCCCGGAGGACGAACAACTCGCGATGGAGAGCCTGGTTTTGGCGCTGGACGTGGCGGAGATAGGCGTATTGAATCCAGAGTCCGCGGACGCCTCCGACGGCGCTGGCCAGCCCGTGCTGGACCGGGGACAGGACGGAGAAGATGATCCTGTTCAGCAAGGACACCTTGGCGCCGACCGGGACCTGAAGCGAGATAAGGAGGAATTGAACGACCAGGAGGACGACGAGCAGCCTGGGCTTTTTCCTGACTCTCAGTTCAAGGGGCATGCCTCGTTCACGCCGCTTCCGGGGCCCGTTCCTAAGCCCCGCGGACTATGACATCGCGATCTTCTTGAGGAGATCGAGGTTGTCCAGCATCTTCCCGGCGCCGAGAACGACCGTCGTCAGCGGATTCTCTGTGATGAAAACGGGGAGTTGGGTCTCTTCGCGGATCCGTTTGTCCAGGTTCTTGAGCAGGGCCCCGCCGCCGGTCAGGATGATGCCGTGATCGATGATATCGGCCGAAAGCTCGGGGGGCGTCTTTTCCAGGGCGATCCGGATGGCGTTGATGATGGCGGCGATGACGTCCTCGAGGGCTTCCCGGATCTCCTGGTCGTCGGCGACGATGGTCTTGGGGATGCCCTCGCGCAGGTCCCGGCCCGTGATCTCCATGGTCAAAGGCTGGTCGAGCGGGTAGGCGGAGCCGATCTGGATCTTGACCAGCTCGGCCGTCCGTTCCCCGATCAGGAGGTTGTACTTCTTCTTGAGGAATTGGATGATGGCCTCGTCCATCTCGTTCCCGGCGACCCGGATCGAATGGTTGAAGACGATGCCGTTGAGGGAGATTATGGCGATGTCCGTCGTCCCGCCCCCGATATCGACGACCATGTTTCCGGTCGGTTCCGAAATGGGGAGGTCGGCCCCGACGGCCGCCGACATGGGCTGCTCGACCAGGTAGACCTCGGAGGCCTTGGCCCTCATCGCCACGTCCTTGACGGCGCGCCGCTCGACCTGGGTGATGCCGGTCGGAATCCCGATGACGATCCGGGGCCGGAGCAGGAATCCCCGGTTGTTGGTCGCCTGCTTGATGAAATAATCCAGCATCTTCTCGGCGATCTCGAAGTCGGCGATGACGCCGTCCCGCATCGGCCGGATCGAGAGGATGTTGGCCGGCGTCTTGCCCAGCATCTCCTTGGCCCGCCGGCCGACGGCTTCGATCTTGCCGGTCAGCTTGTTGACGACGACGATCGAAGGCTCCTGGACGATGATCCCTTTTCCCTTCAGGTAGACGAGGGTGTTGGACGTACCCAGGTCTATGGCCAAGTCGCAAAATAGCCTATTCTTGAACCAGCCGATGACGCTCATGTTAAACCTGCCGTCCGTACCCGACTATTACTAACACAATTCGTCCCGGGACGCAATCGGAAACCGGACGCGCGGCCGGGGGGTAGAGGGGTTGACACGTTCGCCGAGCCTCAGTGTTACCCCTGGACAAGCCTTGGCACTTATGCCGGCGGTCGAGGGGTTGACTTTGGACAGGGAAATTGAATATAAATTATGCATTACGTCCCGCAAAGGAGTATCGGATGAAGCATCAGCCCTACGTTCCCGAGAAAACCGAGATGAGGGAGTTCACCCTGCGGGCCCTCCTGATCGGATTGATCATGACGGTCATCCTGGGCGCCGCCAACGCCTATCTCGGTCTCCGGGCCGGGATGACGATCGCGGCGACCTACCCGGCCGCCGTCATCGGCATGGCCGTTCTCAGGATCTTCAAGGGATCGATCCTTGAAGAAAACTTAGCGCGGACGGTCGGCTCGATCGGCGAGTCCGTGGCCGCAGGCGCCATCTTCACCATACCCGCCTTCCTGATCGCCCGCGTCTGGGTGAAATTCAACACCGTCGAGGCCTACCTCAAGACGTCCGCCCTCCTGTTCGTGGGCGGCGTCCTCGGAATTCTGTTCGTCACCTTCCTGCGCCGGGTCATGGTCAGCGATCCCGACCTGACCTTCCCGGAGTCGGTCGCCGCCGCCGAGATCCACAAGGCCGGCCAGAAAGGCAGCGCCGGGGCCAAGCACCTTTTCCAGGCGATGGGCCTGGGAGCCGTCTTCTACGCCCTGGGCGTCGCCCAGCTCTATGCCCAGAGCAAGGATTTCATCATCAAGATCGGAACGATCGCATCGAGCTTCGTGCGCTTCGGAACCGAACAGAACTCGCCCAAGATCGATGCGGGCGGCACGGTCGCCGTCTCCGGGCCCGGCATTTACCCGGCCTATCTCGGAGTCGGCTACATCATCGGCCCGCGGCTGGCTTCCCTCAACTTCGCGGGCGGCGTGCTGGCCTGGGGTCTGTTCGCCCCCCTCCTCATGTTCGTCCTCGGCCCGCAGCTCATCGCCAAGTTCTACGGCCCGGGCATCGCCATGGCCGACGTCGCCTGGCCGGACCTCGTGACCAACGTCTGGAAATTCATCATCCGTCCGATCGCGGTCGGCGGCATGCTCGTCGGCGCCGGCTACACCCTGTACCGGATGAGGAAAAACCTGGCGGCGGGCATGAAGCGATCGTTGGGCGACGTCAAGAAGGCCGCCGGGCAGGCCGAAACGACCTCCCGGCTCGAAAAAGACCTTAACATCAAGGTCGTCCTGGGCGGGCTGGGCCTGACGTTCGTCCTCATGATTCTCGTCTACCGGGTTTTCGCCGGCGCGTTCGGTCCGGCCGTTATCGCGGCCATCGTCATGGCCTTGGCCGGATTCTTCTTCGCCGCCGTCTCGGGGAACCTGGTCGGCACGATCGGCTCTTCGAACAATCCGATCTCGGGTCTTACTTTATCGACGCTCATCATCGCCGCCCTCCTCATGGTCGTTGTCGGAGCTTCCGGAACGAGCGGAGTCTCCGCCGTCCTGGGCGTGGCCGCGGTCGTCTGCGTCTCCTCGGCCGTCGCCGGCGAGATGCTCCAAGACCTCAAAGTCGGGCATATCCTGGGCGGCACGCCCTGGAAGATGCAGGTCGGCAATATTTTCGGCATCCTTTTCGCTTCCCTGGTCCTCTATTTTCCCTTGATGCTCCTGATCGGCGCCTTCGAGCTCGGAAGCAAGGATCTAGCCGCTCCCCAGGCGGGATTGATGGCGGCCCTCGCCCAGGGCATTGTCGGCGGCGAGATGGCCTGGCCGCTCGTCATCGTCGGCATGCTGATGGGCTTCGCCTTTATCCTGATCCAGGTTCGATCGCCGATGCTGGTCGCGGTCGGGATGTACCTCCCGCTCGAGACTACCTTCGCCATTTTCGTCGGCGGCATGTTCAAAGGGATCGTCGACAGGCTCGCCGCCAAGAGGGGGCTCAATGCGGCCCAGAAGGCGCGGACCGAAAACATCGGCATCCTCCTTGCGGCCGGACTGATCGCGGGCGAAAGCCTGACCGGGCTGCTGCGCGCCCTCTGGAAGTTCCTCTTCCTCCAAAACGTCCTCAAGTTCGACATCCCCAAGATCTTCAAGGGCACGAGCTATTTCGGCGGCTTCGACCTGTACTTCGGCGGGCTCGCCGTCCTCATCCTGATCGCGCTCTATCTCATCTACAAGCCGCTCCGGAACGCCGGGGCCGCCGACGAGCCGCCGCCGCCGTCGGCCATCATCTGATCCGATTTCGGTTTGTCGCTTCCACGACCGGCCCTCCTCAGGGAGGGCCGGCTTTTTCGTTGATTCGGGATCGCGCCGGCCCGCCCGGGTTTGACCGCCTTCAGGGCATCGTCTAAAATAGTGTTGAGAAGACAGTCATGGCCGTACGAAAAATTCTGACGATCGGACATCCGATCCTGACCAAGGTCGCCGAACCCATCACCGAGATCGACGATGAAATTCGCGCCCTGGCCGCGGATATGGTCGAAACCATGCACAAGGCGCCCGGTCTCGGCCTGGCCGCGCCCCAGGTCGACGTCTCCAAACGCCTGATCACGGTCGACCCTTCGATCGGCGAGAATCCCGAAGAGCTCCTTGTCTTGATCAACCCCGAAATCACGGACCAAGAAGGCCAGGTGACCTGCGAGGAGGGATGCCTTTCCGTCCCCGACGTTTCCGAGCCGGTGACCCGTCCGACCCGCGTCGTCGTCTCCTTCCTCGACCTCAAAGGCGTTCCCTGCAGCGTCGAGGGCTTCGACCTTATGGCCCGGGCGCTCTGCCACGAGATCGATCATCTCAACGGCAAGTTGTTCATCGAAAGGCTCTCCCCGCTCAAGCGGGCCCTGATCAAGAAGAAGCTCAAGAAGAAGCGGGACAAAGACGGAGAGAGATGAGAATTGTTTTTTTCGGAAGTCCCGTTTCCGCGCTTCCCGCCCTGAAGAAGCTCGTCGCTTCGTCCCACCAGGTGACGCTCGTCGTCACCCAGCCCGACCGGGCTTCGGGAAGGGGGCGCAGAGAGACGGCCTGCCCGGTCAAAGCCTTCGCCCGTGAGCGCGGGCTTCCCGTCTACCAGCCCGAGCGGATCAGGAAAGACCCATCGGCGCTCGACAGGCTCCGGGACGCCCGTCCCGACTTGAACGTCATCGTCGCTTTCGGCCAGATCATGCCCGCCTCCGTCATCTACCTGCCGCCCTTCCATTCTCTCAACCTCCACTTCTCGCTTCTGCCCAAGTACCGCGGCGCCTCGCCGGTCCAATGGGCCATTCTCAGCGGTGAGGCCGTGACCGGGATCACGATTTTCGAGCTTGACGAGAAGATGGATGAAGGCCCCATCCTGGCTCAACGGGAGGTCCCGATCGCCCCGGGTGAAAAATCCTTCGAGCTCGAAGCCCATTTGGCCGAAATCGGGGCCGACCTCCTGCTCAAGACCCTGGAGGAGCTGGGCCGAATCCGGCCCGCCGCCCAGGACCATGCTCTCGCCAGCTACGCCCCGAAAATCAAGAAGGAAGACGGCCGGATCGACTGGACGAACGACGCCGCGACCGTGGACAGGCGCGTCAGGGCTTTCGCCGGATGGCCGTCGGCCCATGCCCGGTTCAAGGAGCGGCGTCTGATCATCCATGACGGCCGGCCGCTCGGCGCCTTCGCGCGCGAAGGCCCCCCCGGAGAAGTCCTCCGTGTCTCGGAGGAAGGGATCGAGGTCCGCTGCGGCGGCGGCTCCTCTTATCTCATCAGGCGCCTCCAGGGCGAGAACGGTCGGGAGATGGACGCAGCCCCTTTCGCCAGGGGACACCGAATCTCGACGGGGTTGAAGCTCGACTAAAACGATTTCTGAGGAAAGGGCGGGGATAAAGGACCGGAGGATGCTATTCTTCGTAAATATAGATAATCGGGTTTTGAGCCTTGTCGTTGACGCGGACTTCATAATGGAGATGGGGTCCTGTCGCTTTCCCCGATTTGCCGACCAGCCCGATGATGTCGCCCCTCTTGACCTTCTGGCCGGGACGGACCAGCCATTTGTCCAGGTGGAAAAAATGCGTCGTGACGCCCCAACCGTGGCTGATGACGACGACCTTGCCGGTTATCCGATCCGCTTTTGTTTCCACGACGATTCCGTCCGCCGACGCAATGATCTGGTTGCCGTAGCTCGTGGCGATGTCGATGCCGTTGTGGAATTGCCGTTTCTGGGTAAAGGGGTCTGTCCTGTAACCGAACCCCCCCGCGACCCATCCGACCGTAGGCCAAATCGTCGGCGTCGAGGCTAACTGGACCGACTTGTTCTCGGCGATATCGCTCAGCATCATCAGGTTCTTTTGAAGGCTGTCGGCCTTCCGGCTTAAATCTTGTACATGAGAAAGGCTTAGCTCTTGAGGAGGCGGAGCCTCGGAGGGACTCGACGCAAGATCCTGGGCGGGATCGTCGCCTCCGCCCAAGCCGGTCTCGGTGATTTTTTCGGTGTCCTTGAGACCCACGTAGACGTTTAGCTTTTTGACGTAGGACTCCATCCTATCGATGGTCGTCTGGAGGCCCCTGACCTGGTTCTCGTAGGTCGCCATGGTTTCTTCCTGCCATCGCGTTTGCTTCTGGAGCTCTCGGTATTTGACTCTGGTGACCGTCATCGTAAAATAATCGACCAGGAAAGCGATGATAGCCAAGCTGAAGACAATCGCGCTTCCCAACAAGATCCGGGACGCCCGTTGGGACAGAGTGAAACGCCGGGTGTTCGATTTGGAATGGGGGACGATGAAGACTGACAGAGAACCCTTGGATTTAGTCATCGGCTTCCCCATTCAATACCATAAGCCCCTTTTCCCTGTCAAGAGCTTCCTTTGGCGCTTTTAAGGGAGATAGCCCGCTTCGGCATTATCCCCCGCAGAGGACGGATCCCCCGTTGACGTTGAGGATTTCGCCCGTAATGTGCCGGGCCAAATCCGAAGCCAGGAAAACGATCGGCCCGGCAATGTCCTCGGGGGGCGGCACCCTCCTCAAGGGGATCGTATCCTCGACCTTCTTACGGTAGCCGGGGATGCTGAAGACCTCGCTGCACATGTCCGTATCGACCCAGCCGGGGGCGACCGTATTGACCCGGATATTGAAAGCGGCCAACTCGACGGCCAGGGATTTGGTCAGGGAGTGGAGGGCTCCCTTGCTGGCCGCATAGTGGGAATGGAAGGCCTCGCCCCGGACCGCGGCCGTCGAGGAGATATGGATGATGACTCCGAAGCTATGCTCCTTCATCAGGGGGACGACGGCATTGGTCGCTAGAAAAACGCCGCCCAGGTTGATGTCCATCGTTTCATCCCATAACGACTTGGTCATCTTTCCCATCTCGCCGTAGGTCCATATGCCCGCGTTGTTGACGAGAACATCGATCCGGCCCCAGGCCGACCGGCAGCCCTCGACCATGGCCAGGACATCCTTCTCATCCGAAATCTCGGCCTTGAAGACGAGGCATTCGCGCCCGAGTTTGCGGACCTCGTCGCGGACGAATCCCGCGGCCTCCGCCCGCTTTTGATAGTTGAGGGCGACATCGCAACCGGCCTTCGCGAACAGAAGGGCGGCGGCCCGGCCGATGCCCCGGGACCCGCCCGTGATCAGGACCTTGCGGCCCGCCAAACCCAGATCGATCCCGTGCGTCATGGCAGGTATCCCAGGCTGAACGGCCCCATCTCATCGAACTGAAGATAACGGTAGATCTCGTCGACCTTGGGCATGATTTTCTCCCGCATGACGGCGAAATAATCCTCGACCGTGGGGAGCTTGCCCCGCAGCGCGGCCACCGCGCTCAGCTCGGCCGAGCCCAAATAAACCCGGGCCCCGTCTCCCATCCGGTCGTCGAAGTTCCGGGTCGACGTCGAGATGATGGTCGCTTTGGGCCGGACCCGCGCCTGGTTTCCCATGCAGAGGGAGCAGCCCGGGATCTCCATCCTGGCCCCGGCGCAAACGAACAGTCCGTAGTAACCTTCGCGCATGAGCTGCGCCGCGTCCATCTTGGTCGGCGGGGTCATCCAGAGAGCGACCGGCAGGTAACCTTCGCCTTCGAAGATCTTCCCGGCGGCCCGGAAATGCCCTATGTTCGTCATGCACGACCCGATGAAGACCTCGTCGATTTTGTCTCCGGCGACCTCGGAGAGAGGTTTGACGTCGTCCGGGTCGTTGGGACAGGCCAGGATCGGTTCCTTGATCTCGGACAGATCGACCTCGATGACGGCCGCGTACTCGGCCTTGGCGTCCCTCTTGACGAGAACCGGGTTCTCGAGCCAGCGCCGGCAGGCTTCGATCCGTCTTTGCAGGGTCGAAGCCGTTTGATAGCCCTCGGCGATCATGCGCTCCATCAGGGCGACGTTGCTCTTCAGGAACTTGGCAACGGTCGCTTCGCTCAGGGCGATCGTCCCGCCGGCGGCGGACCGTTCGGCCGTGGCGTCGGTCAGCTCGTAGGCTTGCTCGCAGGTCAGGTCGGGAAGGCCTTCCATCTCGATGATCCGGCCGTTGAAGATGTTCTTCTTCCCTTTCTTGGCCACGGTCAGAAGCCCCTTTTGGAGGGCGGCCAAGGGAATGGCGTTAACGACGTCGCGGAGGGTGATCCCCGGATTCAGAGAACCCGAGAACTTGACCAGGACGGACTCGGGCATGTCGAGGGGCATGAATCCGAGGGCGCCGGCGAAAGCGACCAGGCCCGATCCGGCCGGGAAGGACAGGCCGATCGGGAAACGAGTGTGGGAGTCGCCGCCCGTTCCCATCGTGTCGGGAAGGATGAGGCGGTTGAGCCAGGAGTGGATGACGCCGTCCCCCGGCTTGAGGGCGACGCCTTTCCGCTCGATGATGAACGGGGGCAGGGATTTGTGCATTTTGACGTCGGTGGTCTTGGGGTAGGCCGCCGTGTGGCAGAAGGACTGCATGAAGAGCTCGGACTGGAATTCGAGGCAGGACAGCTCCTTGAGCTCGTCGGCCGTCATGGGGCCGGTCGTGTCCTGGGAGCCGACCGTCGTCATCTTGGGCTCACAGGAAGCGCCGGGCAGGACGCCCTGGCTTCCGCAGGCAAGGCCGACGATCTTCTGGGCCTGGCTGTAGCCCTGGCCTTTTCGGGGCGACGGCTGTTCGAGCTTGATGAAGAAATCGGCCTCGGGAAGATCGAGCGCCCTGCGCGCTTTATTGGTGAGCTGCCGGCCGACGATGAGGTTCAGCCGCCCGCCCGCCCTGTATTCGTCTCGAAGGGTCGACGGCTTGAGATCGAAGGCGGCGACGGCATCCCCTTTTTCATTGACGATCGTCCCCGAGGCTGTCCGAATCGTGATCAGGTCGCCCGTCGCCAGCATGGAGACGTCGGCCGTGATCGGAAGACCGCCCGAGTCCTCGGTCGTGTTGAAGAAGATCGGCGCGATCAGGCCGCCGATGACGACCCCTCCCCTGCGCTTGTTGGGGACGAAGGGGATATCTTCGCCGATGTGCCACATGACCGAATTGCAGGCCGATTTGCGCGAGGAGCCGGTTCCGACGACGTCGCCGACGAAGACGACCCGGTGTCCCTCCTCGCGGAACTTGCGGATGAGGCCGATCCCGTCCGGAAAGCGCGTTTCGCCCATGACCAAGGCGTGGAGCGGAATGTCGGGACGGGTTGAGGCATGCTTGGCCGGCGAAAAGTCATCCGTGTTGATCTCGCCGTCGACCTTGAAGACCTTGAGCTCGAGCGTCTCGGGAAAGACCGGCCGGGACAGGAACCAGTCGCCCTTGGCCCAGGATTCGAGGATGCCCCGGGCCGCGGCGTTTGTCTTAGACTTGGACAGGACGGCTTCGAAAGCTCCGTAGACGAGGATCGTCTTCTTGAGGGCTTCGGCCGCGTCCGTCGCCAGCCCTCCGTCATCCAGCAGAAAGACGAGGGGATCCACGTTGTATCCGCCCAGCATGGTGCCCAGCATGAACACGGCGTCCTTCCCGGAGACGAGGGGCGGACGGATTTCGCCCTTTCCGACTTTAGCCAGCCATTCGGCTTTGACCTTAGCCGCCGGATCGACGCCGGGAGAGACCCTATTCTTAAGCAAGCCGAGGGCGATCCTCGCCTCATCCCCGGAATCTTTTTCCAGGATCCGGCAGACTTCGGCCGTTTCCGGCGGGTTTAAGGGCAGGGGCGGAATGCCCTGGTTCTCGCGTTCTTTGGCCTGCTGGAAATAGGTCTCTAACATGCGCGATCTCCTTGGTCGAATAAAGATGTCTCGCTCCCAAGTTTTATAATGGGTTTTGGCGGATTTGTCAAAGACAGGGCGCCTTATAGTCATTGCTTTTCCCGAGAAAAAAAGTTACAATAACCTGCCTTTTCAAGCTCCATTTAAAATATTTTGTATTTGGAGGACAATCGGATGGATAAGGCCGCGATCGCAAGAGCCACGGAGCACTTCGGCAAGTTGCTGGAAGTTCAGATGAAGCGCATGGAGCGGGTCAAGGCCGCTCCGGACTGGATCGACTACAGCAAGGTCAAGCCCCTCAAAATCGGTATTCTCGCCGGCGACGGCATCGGCGTCTATATCGCCGCCGAGTCCAAGCGGGTCCTCGAGTTCCTGCTCAAGGACGAGGTCAAGGCCGGAACGGTCATCATCAAGAATATCGAGGGACTGACGATCGAGAACCGGGCTGCCCACAAAAAAGCCATCCCGGATGACGTCCTGGCCGAAATCAAGGAATATCAAATAACCCTCAAGGGCCCGACCACGACCCCGCGCAAGGGCGACCCCTGGCCCAACATCGAGAGCTGCAACGTGGCCCTGCGGAAGGAGCTGGACCTGTTCGCCAACGTCCGGCCCATCCGCATCCCCAAGCAGGGGATCGACTGGATCTTCTTCCGCGAGAACACCGAAGATCTCTACGCCCTCGGCCCCTACGGCATCGACGTCGACGCCGATATCTCGATCGACTTCAAGCTGATCACCGGACCCGGTTCCGACCGGATCTGCAGGCTGGCCTTCGAACACGCCAAGAAGAACAACCGCAAGAAGGTCACTTGCGTCACCAAGGCCAACGTCGTCAAGACGACCGACGGCCGCTTCCTGGAGAACTTCTACCGGATCGCCAAGGATTATCCCGGAATCGAGGTTGACGACTGGTACATCGACATCATGACAGCCAAGCTCGTCGACGAGAAGCGCCGCCGCGACTTTCAGGTCATGGTCCTGCCCAACCTCTACGGCGACATCCTGACCGACGAGGCCGCCGAGTTCCAGGGCGGCGTCGGGACGGCCGGCAGCGCCAACATCGGCAAGCAGTTCGCCATGTTCGAGGCCATTCACGGCTCCGCGCCGCGGATGGTCACCGAGGGCCGCGCCCAGTATGCCGACCCCTGCTCGATGATCCGGGCCGCCGCCATGCTCCTCGGCCACGTCGGCTACCCCGAGAAGAGCCGGAAGCTCGAGATGGCCCTGGACATCACCGGCCAGTACGAGAAGAAGCTCGCCATCACCGGCCGCAACACCGGCGCGACCGGCAAGGCCTTCACCGACTACATCATGGAATGGATCGTCAGCCCCAAGCTCCAGGCGGCCTGGGAAGGCTACGTCAAGGGCTGAGGGAAGGGCATCGATTTGAGACCCGGCCATGAGGTTCGGGCATCACATTCATTAAAAGGAGGCTTTTCGATGAGAAAGAAGATCGCTCTCGTCGGCGGCGGCCAGATCGGACAGAACCTGGCCATGCTCGCCGCCCAGAAGGAGCTCGGGGATATCGTCATCCTCGACGTCGAGGCTTACGTCAACGCGGCCAAGGGAAAGGCCCTCGACCTCATGGAGATGGCACCCCACGGGAACTATGACGCCAACATCTCCGCGACCTCGGACTACAAGGACATCGCGGAGGCCGACGTCGTCATCGTCACGGCCGGCAAACCCCGCGAGGCCGGGATGACCCGCGAGGACCTCCTCGCCGTCAACCTGAAAATCATCACCGATGTCGCCGCCGGCGTCAAGCAGTACGCGCCCAAGGCCTTCTGCATCATCGTCACCAATCCGCTCGACGCCATGGTCTACGCGTTCTACAAGCTGACCGGCTTCCCCAAGAGCCAGGTCCTTGGCATGGCCGGAACCCTGGACACGGCCCGCTGGCGCGCCTTCATCGCCATGGAGCTCGGCGTGTCCGTCGGCGACGTCGCCGGCACCGTCCTGGGCGGCCACGGCCCCGACATGGTTCCCCTGCCCCGGCTGACGACCGTCGGCGGCGTCCCGCTGACCGAAATCGCGACCAAGGAGCAGATCGACAAGCTCGTCCTCAGGACGCGCGAGGCCGGGACCGAAATCGTCAAGCTCTTCGGCAAGGGATCGGCCTTCTTCAGCCCGGCCTGGAGCGCGATCGTGATGGCCGAGAGCTACCTCAAGGACAAGCACCGGGTGCTACCCGCCTGCGCCCTGTGCGAGGGCGAGTACGGCGTCAAGGGGCTGTTCATCGGAGTCCCTTGCCTGATCGGCGCCAAGGGACTGGAGAAAATCTACGAGATCAAGCTCGCCGAGGACGAAAAGGCCCAGCTCGAAAAGACGATCACCTCCGTCAAGAAGACCGTCGAAGAAACCAAGCTCTGACGGTCCAGCCCCTGGGCAGAAGGCTGAATCGTCCCCCCCGGGTGGGGCGCTCCAGCCGCTCGGAAAGCCGGTGATAGGAATCTATCACCGGCTTTTTTTTGGGCCGCGACCCCCCCCATACGCTTTTCGCCGACCGTGTCCGGCCCGTCAAAGCTCCTCCCGGTTGACGGACCGGATGCGAATTTGACCCGTTCGCCGACGCTACCCCGCCCTGAAAGGCGGGGACGAGAAGCGACACTTTTGTACTCAGCCCCTTGAGAGGAGATGGGGCTGAGTGGGCTCAGGGTTAACCCTGAGCAAGCCCCGCCTTGCAGTACTCAAGGAGCCGAAACAACGGCTCCTTGGGTGCCGGCATTCATGCCGGGGCGTCGATGGGTTGACACCTGCATGCGGCCGGGCGATAATCGACAATAAGAGATGTTCATCTCATCAAGGAGACCGTTCATGAAACGCCTTCCAACCTTCATTTTCGCCATCAGCATGATCGTGACGGCCGGGCTCATCCCCGCCCTGCAGGCGGGAGGCCAGACGCCCCCGCCCCTCGCGGCTCAAGTCATCAAGCCCGGGCTCTATTGGGTCGAGGGCGGAGCCGGCGCCAACACGGGCTTCTGGATCGGCAAGGACGCGGTCGTGGTCATCGACGCCAAGATGACTCCGGACGCGGCGCGCGAAATGCTGGCCAAGATCAAGGAGCTGACACCGAATCCGGTCCAGTCTATCGTTTTAACCCACAGCGACGGCGACCATGTCAACGGATTGACCGGCTTTCCCCAAGGGCTCAAAATCGTGAGCCAGGAGACGTGCAAGACGGAACTCGAAGCGGCTTTCACGGATCCGGCCCTTCGCGCCTATCTGCCCACGGTCACTTTCAAGGACCGGATGGACCTTCTCCTTCCGGGAGGATCCATCCGGCTTCTCCATTTCGGCTCGGCCCACACCAGCGGAGACGCGATCGTTCTCTTCCCCGCCGAAAAAGTCGCGTTCATAGGGGATCTCGCCTTCATCGGGAGGGATCCCTTGATTCACAAAAGCAAGGGCGGGACATCGTTCGGATTGACCGCAACCTTGAAGTCCATCCTGGCGCTCGAGGCCGACACCTTCATCCCCGGTCACGGCAAACCCCTGGCCAAATCCGACATCGAGGGACTTCTCAAGAGCGTCGAGGACAAGCAGGCTCAAGTCAAGGACATGGTCGCCCGGGGGAAGTCCTTGGATGAGGTCAAGAAAGCGTTCGGCATCGAGGAGGAGACGGCGCAGCCGGGACGCCGGCGTTGGCCGAGCCTGGTCGAGGTCATTTATCTCGATCTGACGGAGAAAAAATAACGAAGTTCGCCGCGGTCGTCGGGGAGGATCCCATGAAGCGTTCCCGGTGGGGCCGGGGCTTTTTCGCTCTCGCCGCCGCGATTGTCGCCCTCGCAAGCTGCGGCCGTTCCGGCTGGACGACGATCGAAGACAAAGCCCAGGTTTTCAAGACTTACGCTTATTCGGAACCGGACCCGGTGCCGGTCTTCGCCCGGCCGGGCTCGGGCGGCCGGGGCGAACGCCTCTATCCCTATTTCTTCTTCGACGGGTTCTCAAGGACCGCGATCGAGAAATCCTGGAACGTGGTCAGGCTCGAAAACCCCTATCTCTCGGTTTCGGTCCTTCCCCAGGTCGGCGGCAAGGTCTGGGGAGCAACCGACAAACGCGACGGCGCCGAATTCCTATACACGAACCATGTCATGAAGTTCAGAGAAATCGCGTTGCGCGGTCCCTGGACCTCGGGCGGGATCGAATTCAACTTCGGGTTCATCGGCCATACGCCGTCGACGGCCGCCCCGGTCGACTACGCCCTTCGCCGCAACAGAGACGGAAGCGTCTCCTGTGTCGTCGGGAACCTCGATCTTCCCTCCAGGACGTTCTGGAGCGTCGAAGTCAACCTGCCTCCGGATAAGGCCTTCTTCCGGACGCGAACCCAATGGTTCAACCCGACCCCCTTCCATCAATCCTATTATAACTGGATGACGGCGGCTTTGCCGACCGCGGGCGATCTGGAGTACATCTCGCCCGGCCGCTTCCAAATCGGCCATGATTATTCGGTGCCGCTCGAACCCTGGCCCTTGGACGGGCGTGGTCACGATCTTTCCAAATACCGCGATAACGCCTTCGGGTCCTCCAAGAGCTACTTTACGGTCGGAGAGTACGAAGACACGAGCGGGGCTTACTACCGGGATGCCGACAAAGGCTTCGGCCACTGGGCCCTCTACGACGATATGCCGGGCCGTAAAATTTGGATCTGGGACTTGTCCCGGGCCGGAGCCATCTGGGAAGACCTGCTGACCGATGAAGACGGCCAGTATAGCGAACCCCAGTTCGGCCGGCTGTTCAACCAATCCGATCATGAATTCTTGACGCCGTCCCGGACGGATCGCTGGTCCGAGGTCTGGTTCCCTTATTCCAAAATCGGGCCCCTGGTCAAGGCGTCACCCTGGGCCGTTCTGAACGCGGAGCATCGGGACGGGGCTCTGAAGATCGCCCTTTTCTCCCTTCAAGCCCTCGACGACGACCTGACCGTGACGGCCGGCGGCGCCGAAATTTTCCGCGAACGCCTCCGGCTCGAACCCGCCCGCGTCTATCGGAAAACGGTTCGACTCGAGTCCGCCGGCGTTCCGTACGAAATCCGCCTGGCGGCGAACAAGCTCGTCTACCGGAGCGACCCCAAGGCCAACGACATCGAGAGGCCTTTACGTTTCCGGCCCGACGACGAGTCCACGACCGAGGGCATTTATCTGGCCGCGGACAGACTTCACAAGGAGCGCCAATACGGCCTCGCGCTCGAAAAGTATCTCGCCTGCATCGCCCGCGAGCCGCGCCATGTCCGGTCGCTGGTCCGGACCGCCGAACTCTTCAGCCGGCGCGGCGAGGACGGGAAAGGCCTCGGCTATGCGCGGACGGCCCTCGAGCATTCCATGTACGACCCGGCGGCGAACTATATTTACGGCGTGATATCACGGCGGCTGGAACGGCTCGTCGACGCCAAGGAAGCCCTCGGCTGGGCGGCCCGCTCCCTCGAATTCCGGTCAGGCGCCTACGGACTCCTGGCCGAGATCGCCCTCCAGGAAAATGACGCCGACTTAGCGCTGGAATACGCCGGCCGCGCCCTCGAAACTAACGCATTCAACTTCAACGCCTTGGACGTCCGGGCGACCGCCCTCCGTCTGAACGACGAGCGCGGACCTGCCGTCAACGTTATAAACCGCATCCTGGACGCCGATCCCCTCCACCATCTCGCCCGCTTTGAAGGGTATCTTCTCAACCCGGGTCCGGCCTCCCTCAAGGCATTCCAGTCGAATATCCGAAACGAATTCCCCCAGGAGACTTATCTGGAATTAGCGCTCTACTATGTCCGGCTCGGCCTCCACCGAGACGCCGTCCGCCTCCTCAAACTGTCCCCCGAATCGCCGACGGTCTGCGCCAGGCTTGCCTATTTAACGAAGGCGGATTCGCCGGCCGAGAGCGCCGCCCATCTCAAGAAGGCCTTCCAACTCTCTCCCTGGCTCGTCTTCCCCTTCCGCGAGGAGGACATCCCGGTCTACGAATGGGCGATCCGGGAACGGCCGTCGGATTGGAAACCCCAATATTATCTCGGCCTCCTTCTTTGGTCGAAGGGAAGGCTCGACGAAGCCAAGGCGCTTTTCGAGGGCTGTTCCGGAGTCGATTTCGCGCCGTTCTTCCTGACGCGGTCCGCGCTTTATCTCGACGGCGCGCCCGGTAAGGCGGCGGCAGACCTCAGGCAAGCGTTGGCGCTGGACCCCAAGACATGGCGAACCTGGCACGCTTTAAGCCGGTTTACCATCGAAACGGGACTCAAGGCCGAGTCTCTCGAAACGACGGCCAGGGCCATGGAGCTCTTCCCCGATGACGTTTCCATACAGGTGGACCGGGTCAAGGCCCTGCTCGGGAACGGGCTCCCGCGCGACGCCGCGGCCCTCCTCGACCGGATCGAAGCCCTGCCGTCCGAAGGCGCGAGCGCTCTCCATTCCCTTTTCGTGAGGAGCCATATCTTAATCGCTCTGGATGAAATCCGAAAACGAGACTACCGGGCCGCTCTCAAGAGCTTGGATCTGGCCAAGACCTATCCCGAACGCCTGGGCAGCGGACAGCCGTTCGATCCCGACTGGAGGCTTCAGGACTACCTCCGGGCCGTTTGCTTCGAGAGGCTCAACGATAAGGATCAAGCCGCGGCGATCAGGACAACGATTCGTGATCTGACGGATGCCGAACTCGAAAGCCGGCTCCGGTCGCTTCGCCGTGCCCATAAGCCGTAACACGGCTGATGGGTGCGCTCGATCCGTTGACGGACGGCGAATCCCCTCCGCGCCATTCCACGGACGTCAGTCCGTGGAGGGATAGCGTATCGTCGCTTCGGGGACAGGCAGCGGTTTCGCAGTACTCATGAACCGGAAACGGTTCATGGGTGCGCTCCACCGCCTTCGACGGGCAGATCCCCGGACGTAAGTTCGTGGAGCTTCAGTCCTATCCGCGATCCCAGCGCCGGTAAGGGATGACGCTCAAGTCCTGGGCGCGGGCCAACCGGATGATATCGAAGAAGTTTCCGGCTTCGGGGACGAGCTTATAGGTCCGGTAGCGGATGAAGCCGTACTCGGACTGGGGCTCGAGCAGGCACGGGATAAGAACGGCGCCGGGCTGGGTGGATCGTGGCGCGAGGCGCCCTCCTGGATGAAGGACAGGGTTTGGAAAATCCCCGGGCTGTTGCGGCCGTCGTTGAGGTCCGTCGTGCTGAAGCGCGTCATCTCCTCCCGTCCGGCCGTATCCTCGGGGCGGAGGGCGGCGCCGGCCGAGGTATTGACGCCCATTTCCTCCGTCACCAGATACTCCTGAAAAGTCACTCCGTCCTTGGCCAGGCTTTTCTCGACCGAGGCCAGAAGCCGATTCCTGGAAAAGTCCTGGAGACGCCGATCGATATTGGCGTTCGAGACGCAGCCGATCGAGACCCGGTAATAGTCGTCGCCTTTTTCGTGGACGTCGATGGTGACCTCGGGCATCCAGGCCCTGAAAACGGCATGGACGGCCTTGACCTCCTCGGATTCGATCTTGACGTGGTCCCGGTTGAGGTCGATCCCGTACTCGTTGGCCCGGACGTCGAAATAATTTCCGTAGGGATTGGTTTGGGGAATGACCAGGACGTTGATCCTATCCAGGAGGCGCCCCCATTCTCCGGCGGCCAGATCCCGGATCAGCCCGAGGGCGGCCTCCTTGGGTGAGAGATTTTTAATCATCTCCTCATCGTCCTCTAAACAGGGATCGGCTATAATAGCGATCCCATGAACGATTTCATCCCGAAAGGAGTTCGAATCATGAACAGAACGCGCGTCATCTCCATCTTGACCGTTCTCATCCTAGCAACCATGACATCGGGAGCCGTCCTGGCCCAGGACGCCGAAGACGACCAGGGCCTTGAGGATATCGCCGTCATCAAGCAGAAAGCGCCCAAGGTTTACATCGACTGTGAGCATTGCGACCTTGATTAGGTCCGGACCGAGATCCCCTACGTCAATTATGTCCGTGACCGCAAGGAGGCCGACGTCCACATCCTGATCACGACCCAGACGACCGGGAGCGGCGGCACGGAATATACGATGGCCTTCATCGGCCGGGGCGCCTACGAAACGATCAACAGCACCCTCGTCTATGCTTCGGGTAAGACGAATACCGAGGATGAAGTTCGCCGCGGCTATGTTCAGGTGCTTAAAATGGGGCTGATGCATTATGCGTCGCGGACGCCGATCTGCAGCTTAATCGATATCGGCTTCCGTCGCACCGTCAAGCCGACCGACGTCATCGATCCCTGGAAGTTTTGGGTGTTCAGCTTGGGCCTGGGCGGAGATCTCCGGGGCGAATCGCAGGCCAAAAACAGCATGTTCTACGCCAACTTCTCGGCGAATAAAGTCACGCCGGACATCAAGCTCCGGCTCGGTCTGACAGGCTGGTTCGAAAACAGCAGCTTCGACTATGACGGCAAAGTCATCGACAGCTCGTCGGAAAGCGGATCAATCAACGCCCTCGTTGTCAAGAGCCTCTCCGACCACTGGTCGGCCGGCGCCCTGCTGTCCGTCGAGACTTCGACCTACAGCAACCTTAAGTCTAGGATTACGCCCTCGCCCGCCCTTGAATACAATCTTTTCCCCTATGCCGAATCGACCCGCCGCCAGCTCCGCTTTCTCTATCGTGTCGGCTACGAGATGACCCGTTACCGGGATATGACCATTTACGACAAGATGAAGGAAAATCTCCTGAGCGAGGCCCTCTCGGCCACCATCGAGGTCAACGAACCCTGGGGGACGATCGAGGCGTCCTTGGAGGGGTCCCACTATTTCCACGATTTTAAAAAGAACAGGCTCGAGTTTGGGGGCGAGGTGTCCTTCCGTATCTTCAAGGGCCTCAGCCTGGAGATCGACGGCCGCTACGAGCGCGTTCGCGATCAGCTCGCTCTGGCCAAGGGAAACTTGAGCCTGGACGAGATCCTTCTCCGACGCCGGGAGTTGGCCACCGACTATAACTACTTCGTCTTTCTGAGCCTTAGCTACACGTTCGGATCCATTTACAGCAACGTCGTCAACCCCCGCTTCGGGGATTGGGGCGTCCCCCATATGGAGGAATATGACTGAGAGGACGGCGGGGGACGCCCGAAGGCCTCTTCAATGAGAGGGATTTCCCCTATAATAAGGACATGAGGATTCTTGTTGTCGAGGACGACCGGAAGGTCGGCGCCTTCCTGCAGAAAGGGCTGCGCGAGGAGCACTACGCGGTCGACTTGGCCCGCGACGGGGAGGCGGCCCTGGAGCTGGCCCAGGTCCATTCCTACGACGTCATTCTCCTCGACGTCATGCTCCCGCGCAGGGAAGGTTTCTCCGTCTGCCGCGAGCTGCGCCAGAAAGGAATCCTGACGCCCGTCCTGATGCTGACGGCCAAGGACACGGTCGAGGACAAGGTCGCCGGCCTGGGCGAGGGCGCCGACGACTATCTGACCAAGCCTTTCTCCTTCGAAGAGCTGCTGGCCCGGATCCGGGCCCTGCTCCGCCGCAGCCAGGATTACAAGACCAAGGTCCTCAAGGTCGCCGACCTCGAGCTCGACCCGGTCAGCCGCCGGGTGAGCCGGGCCGGCAAACCGGTCGCGCTGACCGGCCGCGAATACGCCCTGCTCGAGTTTCTCATGCGCAACAAGGGCCGCATCCTGACCGAGTCCCGGATCATCGAGCACGTCTGGGACATGAATTACGAGGGGACGAGCAACATCGTCAGCGTTTACATCAAATACCTTCGCGGGAAGATCGACAACGCTTCCCCGCTCAAGCTTATCCGGACCGTCCGGGGCCACGGCTATGTCATCGATGAGAATCGCGAAGACTAAGTCTCTGACCTTCCGGCTGACGGTTTGGTACATCGTCATCCTGGGCCTCCTCGTATCCGCGTCCGGAGCCTTCCTCTATCAAGGATTCCGGACCAGCCTTCTGGACGAGATGGACCGGTCGCTGCGGGAAATCGCCTACCGCGTCAACTCCTTCTGGCAGCGGACGCGGGGCACCTCCTGGGCGGACGCCATCCGGCGGGCCGAGGAGGAATTCAGGAGACAGGAACCGTTCATCCTGGTCGTCGAGCTCAGCGAGGATGAAGGGGCCCGGATCGAGAACGTTTACGGCTCCGGACGTTTCGCCAAGGACGCGTTTCTGTTCGAACTCGAGACCTACAAGGGAGCCGAGGACGCGAGCTGGGACAAGGCGCCGATATTGAACTGGAACGGGCGGGCTCTCGCGGGATCCCCGTTGCGGGTCGTTTTCCTGCCGGCCCGCGGCGATCATATCATCCAGGTCGGGCTGTCCCTGGGATACGTATCCGGCGAGCTGCGGCGCTTGACCCTGATCCTGGTCCTGGCCGGACTCCTTCTTCTCCTGTTCGCCTCGTTCGGCGGGAGCTTTATCATCCGCAAGGCCCTGCGGCCCGTCCGGAGCGTCGTCGAGACGGCCCGACGCATCTCGGCCGACGACCTCGGTCTCCGGATCGACGCCCCCAAGCGAAAGGACGAGATCGGCGAGCTGGTCGCCACGATCAACGACATGATCGCCCGGCTGGACGGCTCGGTCAACAAGATCCGGAAGTTCTCGGGCGACGTCTCCCACGAGCTCCGGACCCCGCTGACCATCATCCGGGGCGAGATCGAGGTCGTGCTGCGCAAGGAGCGGCGCGAGAAGGAATACCGGGCGACACTCGACAGCGTCCTCGAGGAAACCTATCACATGGAGAAGATCATCGAGGACCTTCTCTTCCTGTCCCGGATCGAAGCCGTCCGCAAGACGCGGTTCGACCAGGAAGTCCCTCTCTCGGACATCCTGGCCCGGGTCCGGGAAAGCCGGGCCCCGGCCGCGAAGACAAAACAGGTCGGGCTTGAGATGGGGGCCTGCCTGGACCTCCTCGTCTTGGGAGACCGCACCCTGCTCGAGCGGCTCGTCGCCAACCTGGTCGACAACGCCATTCGTTACACGCCCTCGGGAGGCCGCGTCGAGTTGAGCTGCGAGGACAGGGACGGCCGGGCGGCCCTGGCCGTCCGGGATACCGGAATCGGAATTCCCGAGGAGTCCCTCCCCTTCATTTTCGACCGCTTCTACGTCGTCGATCCCTCGCGCTCCAAGGAGAGCGGCGGATCGGGGCTGGGCCTGTCCATCGTCAAGTCCGTTGCCGAAATTCATGGCGCCGCGATCCAGGTCGAGTCCCAACTCGGGGCCGGGACCGTGTTCAGGGTCGTCTTTCCCTAAGCCGGAACGGAAGGAATCGCCATGGACGTCGCCAAGCCTCATGCGGCCAAAACGCTCCGGACCTTCGCCCTGGCCTCGTTCCTGAACGACCTGGGATCGGACATCGTCTACCCGATCTGGCCCCTGTTCGTCACCCAAGTCCTGAAGGCCAACATGGCCGCCCTCGGGTTTCTGGACGGGCTGGGCGAAGCCCTCGTCTCCCTCTCCCAGGCCGCGTCCGGCTATCTTTCGGACAAGCTGCGCCGGCGCAAGATCTTCATCTGGACCGGCTATTTCTGCGGAGGGCTGTCGCGCCTGGGCTATGCCGCCTCGTCGATCTGGCAGCACCTTATTCCTTTTCGCGTCCTGGACCGCGCCGGCAAGATCAGGGCCGCTCCGCGCGACGCCCTGATCGCCGACATCTCCGACGACGACAACCGGGGCCGCCACTTCGGCTTGCTCCGGACCATGGACAACCTGGGCGCCGTTGCCGGAATCCTCATCTGTATCGCCTTCGTCAGCCTGCTCGGCTACAAGCTGTTATTCGCTCTGGCGGCCCTGCCGTCTCTGGCCGCGGGCCTGCTCATCCTGACTCGGATCCGGGAACAGCGCCCGGACGGGCGGCGCGTTTACAAAGGCCTGTCCATCAAAGAACTCGGCCCGAATCTCCGCCTCTATGTCCTGCTTAACGCGATTTTCGCCCTGGGCGCCTTCAGCTATTCGTTCCTGCTCATCTACGCCAAGGGCGCCGGTTTCAAGGTCGTCTTCATCCCTGTCCTCTACCTCGTCTCTACGGCGACGGCGAGCCTCTTGTCCTACCCTTTCGGAAGGCTCTCGGACCAGATCGGCCGCAAGCCCGTCCTGTTTATCGCCTTCGGCCTGTGGGTCGCGGTCTGCCTGGGCATCCTGATCGGCCGAAATACAATCCTGGTTGCCGCTCTTTTTGTCCTCTACGGGGCCCACAAGGCGGCGCTCGACCCGGTCCAGAAAACCTTGGTCTGCGAGCTGTCCCCCTTGTCATTCCGGGCCAGCTGCTTGGGCGGGTTTCAGATGATCGTCGGGCTCTGCGCGCTGCCGGCCTCGTTCCTGGCCGGTATCCTCTGGGACCGGATGGGGATGTCGGCCCCCTTCATTCTAAGCCTGGCTTTGACGGCCGCCGCCTGCGGCCTGCTCGTTTTCGTTAAAGAGCGGCTCTAGTCCTCTTCCTCGGGCCTGACCCGGCCTTCCTTGACGGCCTCGGCGATGATCTTCTGCTGGATGTTGCCGGGAGCTTCCTCGTAGTGGGAAAATTCCATGACGAACGAGCCGCGGCCGCCCGTGATCGAAGTCAGGGTCGGCTCGAAATCGAGGATCTCGGACATCGGGACGAGCGCCTTGAGGACGCGGAGAGTCCCCTTCTGCTCCATGCCTTGGACCTTGCCGCGCCGGCCGTTGAGGTTTCCCATGATGTCGCCCATGTAGGTATCGGGCGTGTAGACCTCGATCAGCATGATCGGCTCGAGGATGGTCGGCTTGGCCTCCTTCAATCCTTTCTTGAAGGCCTTGGAGGCCGCGATCTTGAAGGCGATGTCGGAGGAATCGACCTCGTGGTAGGAGCCGTCGTAGAGGGTGGCCTTGAAGTCGACGACCGGGTAGCCGGCCAGGACGCCCTTCTTCTTGGCGTCGATCAGGCCCTTCTCGACCGAGGGGATGAAATTGCGGGGGATAGAGCCGCCGAAGATCTTGTCATCGAACTCGAAATCCTTCCCCCGGGCCAGCGGCTCGAATTTGATCCGGACGTCGCCGAACTGGCCCCGGCCGCCGGTCTGTTTCTTGTGGCGGCCCTGGACGTAGGCCCGGCCCTTGATCGTCTCCTTGTAGGAGATCTTGGGGGGCTTGAGGACGACGTCGACGTTGTAGCGCTTCTTGAGCCGGTCAATGACGATCTCGACGTGGAGCTGGCCGTTCCCCGAGATGAGGAGCTGGGCCGTGTCCGGGTCGCGCTCGATCCGGACGGTCGGATCCTCCTCGGTGATCCGGTGGGTCGCCTGCGAGATGCGGTCCTCGTCGGCCCGGGTTTTGGGCTCGATCGCGAAGGAGATGGACGGCTCGGGGAACTTCAGGGCCGGGAAGACGATCCCGGCGCCCTTGGCGCAGAGGGTGTCCCCGGTCGTCGTCGTTTTGAGCTTGGCCGTGGCGACGATATCGCCGACCCTGGCCTGTCCGGCCGGGACCTGCTCCTTGCCCTGGAGGAAGAAAAGCCCGCCCAGCTTCTCGTCGGCATCCTTGGTCGTGTTGACGATGGTCGAGTCCGGATTGACCTTGCCCGAGAAGACCCGGATGAGCGAGATCCGGCCCGTGTACGGGTCGGAGATCGTCTTGAAGACGACGGCGCTGAAAGGTCCTTCGGCGTTGACGGCGACGCGGCTTTCCTGGCCGTTGACCTGGGCCTGGATCTCCTTTTTCTCCAGGGGCGAAGGCAGCATTCCGAGGATGCCGTCGAGGAGCGGCTGGAGGCCGATGTTGAGCATGCCCGAGGCGACGAAGACGGGAAAGATCTGGCCGTTGAGGATGCTCTTCCTCAACCCGGTCCGGAATTCCTCGGACGCGAGCTCCCCTTTCTCAAAATATTTTTCCATGAGCTTCTCGTCGCTTTCGGCGACAAGCTCGGTCAGCTCCTTGTTGCGCCTGTCGACCTCGTCTTGGAGGGCGGCCGGAACGGCCTCCTCCCGGAACTTGCCGCTCTCGTCCTTTTCGAATAGGAAGGCCTTCTTGGCGATCAGGTCGACGACGCCCCGAAAATCCTTCTCCTCGCCGATCGGAAGCTGGACCGGGACGGCCTGGCGCCCGAAGAACTGCTGGACGGACTCGAGCGTCCGCTTGAAGTTCGCGTTCTCGCGGTCGAGCTTGTTGATGACGACGAGGCGGGGCAGCCCGAATTCGTCGAACATCCCCCAGACCTTTTCGGTTCCGACCTCGACCCCGGCCACGCCGCAGACGAGGACCAGGCCGGCGTCGACGGCCCTAAGGCTGGTCCGGGTGTCCCAGAGAAAGTTGCTGTAGCCCGGCGTGTCGACGAAGTTGATTTTGTGGTCCTTCCAATCGCAGAAACAGACGGCCGAGTTGATCGAGATCTTGCGCTCGACCTCCTCGGGGTCGTAGTCGGTGACCGTGTTTCCCTTGTCGACCATGGTCAGCCGCGTCGTGACGCCCGTGTCGAACAGGACGCCGGCGACCAGGGTTGTTTTGCCCGAGGAGCCGTGGCCGGTGACGGCGACGTTCCTTATCTTGTCCGGGACGACGTCTTTCATGTCGATGCCTCCAAGTCCAACTCGGTAAAAGATTATACATAATACACTAAAACCGCGGCTCTTCTCAAGAACAAAACCGCAAAGTTGACTTCGGGCCGGAGGATGTGATAAGTGTTGAGCGTACAATGAGTTCGAAAGATGGAGTGAATCGGATCAAGGAGGGAGATCGTCCATGAAAAACCCGAGGATCGCCGTCTGCGTCTTCGCCGTCCTGGCCGTTTCCGCCGCCTGCGGCGTGAATATGATGCCGTCCAAGGACGCCTGGTATACCCAGCATTATTTCGTGATGCAGGACTTCGAACGC
This sequence comes from Candidatus Aminicenantota bacterium, assembly GCA_022867325.1. Lineage (GTDB taxonomy): Bacteria > Acidobacteriota > Aminicenantia > Aminicenantales > JAFGBC01 > JAFGBC01. Next base: position 47,194 of record JALHUR010000084.1, read on the forward strand.
CAGGCCTATAAGGACTTTTCGCCCCAGGCGCGGATCGAATTCCAGAAAATTTTCTGGGAAGCCCGCGAGCTCGGCTCGAAGAAAGAGTTTGAAAAGCGGATGGACTATATCCAGAAAACCTACAAAAGGGACAACAGCCAGCAGCCCTGGAACTGCGACCGGGCCCGAATCTTTCTTCTCAACGGACCTCCCGCCTCCATCGACTATAAGCAGATGGACGACTGGGCGACCAACGTCACTCAAGGAGCGGCTCGCACCAATGCCTCGACCGACCGGTCAAACGAGGACATCTCCGCCACCTCGGCCGAAATCTGGACCTATCCCTACAATAATCAGTTCGTCCAATATGCCTTCGCTTTTAAGCCGCCGAACGAATGGCGGCTGGCCCCGGCCGCTTTCGCCGGCAACAGGTTTATCGGAGCCCTGGAAGCCCTGAACAAGGAACAAGTGTACGGGGTATTGAATTTAGACCAATATCAACGCCGGATCGAAGAATTGAAGAAAATTAAGGACGTTAAATAACGCTCGATTGTTTTAATCCCCTTCGAGGGATTCCACGGACGTTAGTCCATGGAGGAACCCCCTTTCGGGGGCTGGCAGCGATTTTGCAGTGCCCTTGAACCGGAAACGGTTCGTGTGCGCGCTCCGACGCCTGCAAAGGGTAGATCCCATGGACGTAAGTCCGTGGAGCTTCAGTAGATGTTCCAAGATTCATTTAATTGGATAAATACATTTTTTTGTATTTCGTTCCCCCCAACGTTTTCCTAAACTATTGAATATATTTAAATTATCTTTCCAATTTTTTGGCATGAATATTGCTTAAATAGATTTGGAAAGAAATGTTTAGGAACTATGAGAGAGGAGGTGAAACAAGCGGGGAATTAACTAATCTGGTCAAAGGTTGGAGCGGTTCATTGCAGCCGCTCCTGGTGGGGGGAAAAACGAGTTTTGCTTCTATCCTCAATCCACCGATTGGGAAAGAAGGGTGAAAAAGGAGAATTTCCAGAGAATGCGTAAATCATGGACTTTAGCTTTGCTTGCGCTCCTCCTGGTCGCCGGATTCGCTTCAGCCCAGGGCCGCCCTGAAGGCAAGTTCGTCGGCAAAGTCAGCGACGATCAGGGCAACCCGCTCCCCGGCGTCACGGTCGAGGCGATAAGCCCCAAACTGGTCGGTAAAGCGGCGACGGTCACGGATCAGACCGGAACCTTCCGGCTGTTCCAGCTGCCTTCCGGGCTGTATGAAATCAACTTCACCCTGCCCGGGTTCAAAACGATGTCCCGTAAGGACGTCGTCCTGCAGCTGTCGCAGACCGTGACCCTCAACATCACGATGGAGCCGTCCACTCTCGAAGAGACGGTGACCGTCATCGGGATGAGCCCCCTGATCGACGTCAAGAGCACGGTCAAGGGCCAGACTATGACGCGGGAAGTGTTCATGAAGCTTCCCAAGAGCCGGAACTTCGACGGCCTGCTGAGCACGGTCCCCGGCGTTCAGTATGACAACGTCGGAGGCGGCCTGCTGGTCGACGGCGCCACCGGTACCGAGAACATGTGGTACATGGACGGCGCCGACGTCACCCAGCCGCATATCGGAACCCGGGCCCAGAGCGTGGTCATGGAGATCATCGAGGAGGTCAAGGTTACGGCCTCCGGGTACAATGCCGAGTTCGGCGGCTCGATGGGCGGCGTCGTCAACGTCGTCACCCGTTCGGGCGGCAACGCCTTCCACGGCGATGCCATCGGCTATTACGAGGGCAACAGCCGGCTGATGCAAGGCAAAGCCCGCGATTACGGCCGCTGGAATCCCTACGACGACGAGATCTATGAGTACGTCAACGAAGACGACCTTTATTTTGACGGCGGCAAGAAGCGGGATGTCTATAATCGCTTCGAGGGCGTCTTCAACCTGGGCGGCTATATCATGCGGGACAAGCTGTGGTTCTTCGCCTCCTTCAACCCCCAGTACAGCCACCAGACGTTCGACCGGTACTTCCTGAGCGAACAGGGCAAGCCGATTCATCAATTCAGGAGAAATTGGAACTGGTGGAACGGCCAGGTCAAGGTAACGGCGGCCCCGCTGGCCGGGATGCGCTTGAGCGCCAGCTTCGTCAACAATTTTTCCAAGTACAGAGGCGGGGGCAATAACGATCGTAGCGCGAACGGGATGCCGAGCCTCGCCGGCACGAGCAACGCCACCTACAAATGGGACCAAGAAGGCTATGACTATCCCAACTGGAGCGCGGCCTTCCTGCTGGACTACAGCATCAGCAACTCCCTGCTGCTGAGCATGCGCGGCGGCTACCACATGCAGGACACGGCGAACCAGCAGATCAAGAACGACTTCACCACCTATTATTTCAACCAAAGCAACTACGGCTATAAGAGCGACCCGTTCTTCATTGCGAATCCCAATCTGCTCGGCTACGCCGGAACCGCCAACTATGGCGGCAGCACCATGATCACCGAACGCTACAAATTGGAGAAGTACTCCGGCAACTTCGACCTGTCCTACTATCTCAACCTGGCCGGCGATCACGCCTGGAAGGCCGGCCTGCAGTGGATCCGCGACGCGGAAGACGTCTTCAACGGCCGTCCCAAGCCTATGGTCAACATCTATTGGGGCCGCGGATACTACGGCCTGGCCAGCGGCGAGCCCGTTCTGGGCACCTACGGCCATTACGAGATCCGGAGCGGCTGGACGTCGCCCTACGGCTATGTCTGGAAAATTCAAAGAGACAGCTGGTCCCTCTATCTCCAGGATTCCTGGACGATCGGCAACAAGCTGACCGTCAACGCCGGTCTCCGGACCGAAAGCGAGTACATCCCGGCCTTCACCGCCGACACGGCCCTGGTAGGCTACCAGGCCAAACCCATCAAGTTCGGTTTCGACAAGAAGCTGGCTCCCCGCCTCGGCGCCGTCTATGACGTCTTCGGCGATTCCACCCTGAAGATTTTCGGCAGCTTCGGAATCTACTACGACGTCATGAAGCTGTACATGGCCGAGGGCGCCTTCGGCGGCTTCAAGTGGAAAACCGACTATTACGAGCTGAACAACCCGAACTACCTCCTGATCGCGGCCAGCGGAACTCTGGATGATCGGGCCAGTCAGGAAGCGGGTGGACGGTACGTCGGCACCATGGATTGGCGCATCCCCTCCTGGGACACGACCGATCCCGACATGCTGCCCGTCTCCCAGAGAGAAATCTCGTTGGGCGCCGAGTACAAGCTCGCCGAGAACGTTTCCCTGTCGGCCCGCCTGGTCCAGAAGCACCTCATGCGGACGATCGAGGACATCGGAGTCCTGACGCCGGCAGGCGAGATGTACTACAACGCCAATCCCGGTTTCGGGTGGTCTCGCAGCATCAAGAACGGCGGGAAGTTCGACGACATGTACTGGGAGTGTCCCAAGGCCACGAGAGAGTACTACGGAATGAACCTCTCTCTCGAAAAGCGGTTCAGCAACAACTGGCAGGGCGGCGTCAACTACACCCTGAGCCGCGTCGCCGGCAATTACGGCGGCCTGTCGTCCCCCGACGAGGTCAACCGGAACTCCCCGAACGTCGAGCGCTATTTCGACCTCTGGTTCATGGCCTATGATCTGAAGGGCAATGTCCTCGACGGCCCGCTGCCCCAGGACAGAAGCCACTACGTCAAGGCCTACGGCTCCTACGCCTTCCCGTTCGGGCTGACGGTCGGCGTCGTCGGCTATGCCAGAAGCGGCATGCCGTTGACAACCGAGCTCTTTGCCAACAACGTCTCGGGATATTATCCCAACCAGCGCGGCGACCTCGGCCGCGCGCCCTGGACGGTCTGGGCCGACGTGTACATGGAATACACGTTGAACCTCGGCCGGAACACCCTCAACTTCAACGTCCAGATAAACAACATCACCAACACCAAGACGTGGCAGTGGTACAACAACCGCATCAACAGACTCTCCATGCGCATCACCGACGAGGAGATCCTGAGCAAGACGTTCGACTGGCAGTCCAGGGTCGCCGACTACTGGCCCAACGCTTCGTTCAACAAGCCGAGCTGGCAGTTCGGAACCTGGTCGGCCCGCGTCGGCACCCGGTTCTCGTTCTAAGCTCGAGCTGAAGCAGGACACGCAGAAGTAGAAGCACAAACCCCGTCCCGCCCTTCGGCGGGGCGGGGTTTTTTTTGTCGTCTCTTTCACCCGTTCGCCGACGCTACGCCGCCCTGAAAGGCGGGGACGAGAAGCGAGGCTCAGGGTTAACTTCCGCGCTTCGGGGACAGGCGCTCCAACACCTGCAAAGGGCAGATCCCACGGACGTAAGTCCGTGGAGCTTCAGTTCGCTTGTTTCAGATTGCCGATTAGTAGCGAGAATCAGCGGGAGCCTCAAGGGGGTATAATTTTCGGCTACCGCAAAATTTAAAACGCTTCCCGCTGACGACCTATCTCATTGATATAAAATAAGATATGATTAAAGAAAACCGAGGAATCGAAAACGATCTCGGTCCGATCTTAGCTGAAGCCCTCTTCCTTCACTTAGAGGGATTAGCTTCAAGCCTCTGAAGTTCGGCCCGGGCGGCCCGGATGCTCTTTTCAGGCTCGCCCCGCGGATCGTCCAGGTATAATTTCAGATAACGGACGGCCTCTCCGAAATCGCCCGTCTTACGGTAAGCGGTCGAAAGGTTATAATAAGCGGTAGGCGTGGGTTTCAGATAAACGGCCTGTTTCAGGCTCTCGATCGACTTGGCGTAATCGCCGGAAAAGCCGTAGGCGATGCCCAAATACTGGAATAGGACCTGATCCTCCGGATAATCCAGGGTGAGCTCCTCGTAAGTCTCGATCGCTCGGTCGAGCCGTCCGCTCGAAGCCAGGTTGTTGGCGTAGCTCATGCGCAGGTACTTGTTTTCGGGCTCGATGGCAATGGCCCGCTCGTAGAACGACCGCGCTTCGTCCTTGCGCCGCAGCGTATCCAGGACTCCGGCCGTGACCGTCAAGGCGTCCACATTCTTGGGGTTGATCCTCAGAACCTCGGCCATCGTATCCAGCGCTTCTCCGAGGCGGTTGGTGACGAGATAGGTGTGCCCGAGTCGGGCCAGCAGGATCTCCGAGCCGGGGATTTTTTTTATACCCGATTTCAGGGTTTGAACGGCCTCGTCGAATTTACCCCGGCGCGCCCGGCTCAGGGCCAGGTTGACGTAGGACGCCGGCGCGTCGGGAATGAGGTCCAGGAGTCGCTCATAGACGGCGGCCGCTTCGGCGTATCGCCCCTGGAATTCGAATCCCTCGGCCTGTTGAGTCAGACGCAGGACATCGGTTTTATCCTTGGGGTCGGGATAGGACGCGCGGGCGCCTCCGTCCGAGAAACTCGTGTATCCCAGCGAACGCAGGCGCTCCTGGACCTCGGCCGAGGGGGTTCGCCCCCCGGCCGACGCCAAGCCGGCGCCCGCCTTGACCAGCTCCTCCAGACGGGCATTCAGGTCCGAGGCCCGTTTGGCCGCCGAGGCGATGAGATTCCTGTTCTCGCCGGGATCGGCCGCCAAGTTGTAGAGCTCGGGCTTGGGAGCCCGGATGAACTTCCAATCCCCCCGGACCAGTCCGACGAGCTCCGACCAACCGTAGTTCTCCCTGGGATAGAAAGTTTCCAGATAAATGTCCAGGTCCTCGCGGCTTCGTCCCTCGATCGCGGGAATCAGGCTCTCCCCGGTCGTTCCGGCCGGCGCGGGAATTTCCAGGATATCCAGGATGGAAGGCATGATATCGATCAGCCGGACCCGGGATTTGACGACGGCCCGGGGAGGGATGCGATGATCGGCCAGGATTATCAGGGGGACCCGCATCGTCCCGTCATAGATAAAGATACCGTGCCCGGTCTCGACCTTCTCCCCGAAGGCCTCCCCGTGGTCTCCGGCCAGAACGATCAGGGTCTTGTCCCGCAGCCCCTTCTCGGCGAGCTTGTCGACGACCCGGCCGACGTGAAAATCCATGAAAGCGACCTCTCCATCGTAGGGATCGGCGGCGAACTCCTCGCTGTAGGGCGGGGGGGGCTGGTAAGGAAGATGGGGGTCGAAAAAATGGACCCAAGCGAAAAATTGCGCATCGGCGTTCCGATCGAGCCAGCTCGAAAAAACGGCGCTGATCTGATCCGCTTTCCGCTCGGAGTTCAGCGGCTTGAAGGGAAGTCCGGTCTGAAAATTGTCGTCGTAGACGTCGAATCCCTGGCCGAGCCCGAACCTGGAATCGACCGAGAAGGAGGCTACAAAGGCGGCGGTCCGGAACCCCGCATTCTTAAGGACTTCGGCCAAGGTCTCCCACCCGGTCGCAAGCTCGTAGCTGCCGTTGTTGTGAACGCCGTGGGAGACCGGCGTCAACCCGGTCATGATCGAGCAATGCGAGGGGAGGGTCAGCGGAGCCGGGCAATAGACGTTTTCAAACCGGACTCCCTTTCCGGCCAGACCGTCGATGTTCGGGGTCCTGCCCTTGGAATATCCGTAACAGCCGAGCCGGTCGGCCCGGGTTGTGTCCAGAGTGATGAGCAAAACGTTCAGCCGACCGTCCTTTTGGATTCGGGTCCGGCCGCCGGGACTGAAAACCACGAAAAGCGCTGCCGCCAGAGCCATCACTCCGACGGCGATGAACGGGAGTTTCGAGACCGGGCGTTTTCGGGCCTCTCTCCCGCCGGCGAGCCGGGGAGCGGCCGGACCCGAGCGGCCGACCTGCGGACACGGCGCGCCGCTGGGATTGGGATCCGTCCGGCTCCTTCCGCGGCGGCGGGAGCGTCTTTTTTTTCCCATGGGACTGCCTGGTGGCGAGTGACGGCGGGCCGGCTCCGGACCCTTTATTTCTTGATGGAATCCAGGATGGCTCTGGCCTGGGCGGCCTTTTCGGCGTTGGACTCGAGCTTGATATACGCCTCGAGAGATTCGGCCGCCTTGGCCATGTCGCCCTTGTTGAGGTGGACGTACCCCATCTTGAGATAGGGATCGGGCCAGTCCGGCTTGATCCGGATGGCCAGATCGAAATACCGGACGGCCTCGTCGATCTGCTGATTGGAAAAACAGATCTCGCCCACGTTGTAGGCCAGATTCTCGTCCTGGGGATCGGTTTCGATCGACTGCTTGAAGTAGTTCTGGGCTTCGCTGAGGTTGTTCTGCCGCAAATAACAGAGTCCGACGGCGGCCAGCGCCTTGGCCGTCATGTTTTTCCCCATCGACGCGTCGTTCTTGGCCCGCTCGATAACCGTGTTGTAGTCGGCGATAGCTTTTTCGTATTCGGCCTTTTCCCGACGGCAGTCGCCGATATTGAGGATGACCTGATAGACCGCGGGGTTTTTCTCCAAGAATTGCTCAAACATGAGGCGCGCCGTGTTGTACTTGCCGTCCGCGTAGAAAGCGTTGGCATCATCCAGGAGCTGCAAAGAGGAATCATCCTGAACCAGGCCGGACGACTTTTCGACCCTGGTCAATTTGACGTTCAGCCGGGGATTTTTGTCCAGCTGCCTGACGTAGTAGCTGACGCTAGCCGGCAGGTAACCCTCGGCGGAGGCCGTGATCGTCCAATTGCCGGTGCCGAGCCCGATGATCGACCACTCGCCCTTGTCGTTAGCGGTCGCTTCCTTCTTGACTCCGCCATCCTGCTGGAACTCGGCCAGGATCTTCGCGTCCGGGATCGGATTGCCGGCCAGGTCCTCGACGTTTCCGACCAGACGCGCTAATCCCATCCCAGCCTGAGCCGAGGCGGTTCCGGCCGTCAGCACGACCGCGACCGCGATCGCGGCCGCGATTCTCAACCCGTTTTCATTTTCATCCTCTCCTCCCTGCACTCGGCGTTATCAATTATAAAACAAGTTTCGCCTTTTTTTCAATGCGAGCCCCGGGAAAAACGTTAAGAAGCGTAATGCGGAGATCATACTCTCCCCGAGGAAGTTTGATCGGAACCTTGATTAGGTACGTCTCTCCGCGGATTTTCATGAATTCATCCTTGGAGAACGAGAGCGGATAGCTCTGCTCTTCCTGCCAAGCCCGCGCTCCGGCGGCGTCGGTCGCTTCGACCGAGAGTCGAAGCGTCGTCGTCATCCGGTCGCCGTCGAGATTGAGCCAGATATCCTTGTAGGGAAGCTTAACCAGGACGATGGCCTCCCCCGGCCCGGCCTTTTGAATTTCCAACAGCACGTCCTTCATCCAGGAATCCGAGCCGACCTTCGGCCTGAGCATGACCTGGGTCTTGGTCATTTCGCCGATCTGGGCGGCGCTCTGCGGATCGAGCCGGTAGTTGCCGGTCCAGTTGTCGTCGACGAACATGACGGGGAAGAAACCGTAATACCAGACCTCGGTCGGTTTCCCATAGAAAGTGACTCCGCGCGGATAGGTCACCCGGTTCTCGGGCGGTCCGAGCGTAATATACAGCCTGCCCCGTTCGCTCATCCAGCCGGGTGTCGTCCCCTCCTTGAACAGGAAATTGGCCCCGTCGATCCGGGCGAAATATTCGATCTTGAACTCGTTGGCCTCGGTGTCCGGGTCGGGATCCCGCTTCTTCCAGAAATCCTCGCTAAAGGCCTTTCGGTCTTCCGGATCGGCCAAACCGAGGAAGGCCGTTCGTTCGTCTTTGCCGATCAGGTAGCGGACCTTGGACAGGAATTCCCTGCTTTCGGGGTCGAGAGAACCCAGCGCCGGCCGCAAGAAGCAGGCCAAGCTCAGGCAGATGCCCGCCAACACCAGCCCCCAACCTGTTTTCCTCATTTTTTTTCCTTGTGCGACTTGACCACAGCCTTGATCGTGTCCTGATTGGGGTTGATCTCGAGAGATTTTTCGTAGGCGAGCAGGGCCTCGGGAATATTGACCAGCTGGCGGTAGCAATCTCCTATGCTGTTGAGAATATTCAAGTTGGTCCCGAGGCGAACAAGATAGTCCTTGTAATACGCGATGGCCTCCGCGAATTCGCCCAAGGCATGCGAGGATTGGCCGAGGAGCTCCAAGAAATCAAACTTCTGCATGTCCCTGACGAAGGGCAGGGCGATTGTCTTTACCTGGAGATAGTCCTGGGCCTTATACAGGAACCGGCAGTAATCGAGGGCGAAGGCCGGAGAAGCCGGATCCTTGCGGTAGGCTTGTTCGAGGTAGGCGCGGGCCTTGGTGGTATCCTTCACGTTCATGTACTGGATGCCCAAGGCGTTGAGCGTCTCGGCATCGTCGTCGGCCGGCTTGGGCATTGACAAAATCCAGGGCCGGGGCAGCGTCGGCACGTAGCTGATGTAGAAAAGGGCCTTATCCGAGAGAAGAACGGTTTGGCCTCCGTCGGACAGCGTGGCCGTGATTTCGTAGTTGGCCGGCGCGAGATCGGCCAGGCTGAATAGCTCCAGAATATTGAGCGGGTCGGGGATGTCGGCCAGTTTCCGTGTCCTCGACAGGAGCTTGGCGTCTCCCCTATGGAGCGCGAACTCCAGGCTGCCGTTCCGGCGAAGGTCCCCGCCCAAGCCCTGGAGTTGGATGAAAACGAAAAGCGTGTCCTTTGCGGTAAAATCGTGCCGGGGGGAGGGAATGAGCTGGGCGCGCCCCAGCAGGAAAGGCTTGTTCTGGCCGACGTATTTCGAGTTCACGTCGGCCCGGCTGGCCAGCAGGATCGGGCTCATTCTAAGATCCGCCCTATCCGGAACGGTGATCTCGGATTCCAACGAGGTGAATTCCTTGGAAACGGTGTTCTTGAAGAGAATGCTCAATTTGTAGCGCCCGGCGATGAGCGGCAGCATATCCTGGAAGCTGAAGAGCTTAGGACGGATCGCCGCGATCTGATCCCGGTTCATTTCGATCGGGGCCTTGCGCTCGAATTGATAGACAAGATTCCCGTTGGGGTCCGTGACGTTGCCGTTGATCTCGAGGTTGGACAGGAACCGATTATCGTACTGCTCGAAGGTTAGGCGGGCCGGCTCGATCAGATAGTGGACATAGAACAGACCGGTCGCATCCTGGAAGACCCGGACGAGGGCGTCGGAGTCCATGTAGTTGGCCGAGTACTCGACGTCGATGATGTCTTTAAGGGCCAGCAGCTTTTCGGCATAGGAATCCTTGACCTTGACCATGGGGGCCATGGGGATTTTCTGATGGACGAGGGCCTCCGAGGCGATCGAGGGGCTGGTGACATTTTGTGTTTCCCCTTCGATCAGGGTCAGAGAGATGTGGGCGATCGACGGTTCGATCCGGAACAACTGGTCGTAGGCCGTTGCGTATTCCGTCATGTCCCCGCTGTAATGGGGCATCAGGTACTGGGGGCCGAACCTGATCGGAGTGTACAGCTCGTACTCGCCGACGCCGTCCTTCTTGAAGAAGACGACGGAGAAGGCGTTGGGCAAACCGAACTCAAGCATCCCGCTGTAGAACCAGATTTCGATCGGATAGACCTCGCTCCGGTTATCGAAGCGATCGGTCGAATTCGGCTCGCCCAGCGTGATGTAGATCCGTCCCTGGTCCGACCGCCAGCCCGGCCCCGGAGAGCTCTTGCCGTAGCGTTCGTTGGCGAAGGCGATCCGGCGCATGTGTTCGATCTTGAATTCGTTTTCGGGTGTCGCCGGGTTCGGGTCCCGCTGCTTCCAGAAGGCCTCGATGAACATCTCCCGCTGCCGGTCGTTGTCGAGCTGGAGGAAAACCTCTTTTTCCTTGGCGGTAATGATGAAAACCACCTCTTCCTGCAGCCATTTCCGGTAGAAAGGGCCCAAGTCCTTGACGGACTTCTTCGTCTGCGCAAAGGTAGATATAATCGTAAAGACGGCAACCGCCCCGAGAACGCTGAGGACGAGGGTTTTCTTCATTTGATTATTATAGGCAATATTCGTCGCTTCTTCAAGAAGCTTCCGATCCGCCGCCTGCATCCGATGAGTCTGGGACAAGGGCCGCCGATCAGGTTTCGGGGGGACGGACCGCGGAGGCCCTGAGCTTGTCCAGGATCGTGTCGAGCTCCAGGGGGAGGGGCGAGAAGAACTCGACCCATTCCATCCGGACCGGATGGATGAAGCCCAGGCGTTGGGCGTGGAGGAAGACCCTGAGCTCGAAGCCCTTCGCCCTCATCGGCCCGTAGAGCCTATCCCCGTAGAGCGGATGGCCGGCCGCGGCCAGATGAACGCGGATCTGGTGGGTCCGGCCCGTCAGGGGCTTGATCTCGAGAAGGGCGAAATCGTTGAACTGCTCCAGGACCCGGAAACAGGTCTTGGCCTCCTTGGGTTTCCGGGTCTTGATCGAGAAGCGCTGGCCGTCTTTGACGTGGCGGCCGATCGGCCAGTTGATCCGGCCTTCCTCGTCCGGCCGGCCCCGGGCCAGCCCCAAGTAGGTCTTCTGGACGACCCGGTACTTGAATTGCCTCTGAAGGTCAGAGTAAGCCCGCTCGGTCCGGGCGACGACCATGACCCCCGAGGTCTCCTTATCCAATCGATGGACCAGCCCCGGACGCTCGGGGGCGCCGACGCGCCGGACTTCGGGAAAATGATGGAGGAGGGCGTTGATGAGCGTCCCCGAGTGGACCCCGGCCCCGGGGTGGACGACCAGCCCCGAGGGCTTGTCGATGACGGCGACGTCCTCGTCCTGGTAGATGATCAGGAGAGGGATGGGCTCGGGGTCGAGGGAGGGCGGTTCGAAGTCCCGGACCTTGATGACGACGACGTCCCCGGGCCTGAGACGGGTGCCGGATTTCCGGGTTCGTTCGTTGACCGTGACCAGGCCCTGCTCGATGTGATCCTGGATCTGGGCCCGGGTCAGGTCCCGGACCTGGTCGACCAGGTAGACGTCGAGCCTGAGGTTGTCATCCTCGCCGTGAACAAACCTGAATTCCCGTTCAGACACGTTGGCGTCGTTTGAAAATCAGGCCCGCCAGGATCCCGGCCCCGAGACCCAACAGGCAAAAAAGCTGAGGATAGGACACGCTCAAGTAGGGCGAGGGGCCCTGGATGAGGTAAGCCCGGCCCGGATGGTCGCCCCGGAAGAATTCGGTGATATAGCGGATGACCGAATAATTGACGATATATAAAGAAAAAACCTGGCCGTCGAACTTTTTCCGTCTCAGGATCAGGAACAGGATGCCGAAGTTGAGGAAATTGAGGGCTGCTTCATACAGCTGAACGGGATGAAGGCGCTCCCCGAGCGGAATTCCGGTCAGGTTGTGGGCATAATCGTCCTTGAACACGACCCCCCAGGGCGCGTCGCAGACCCTGCCGTAACAACATCCGGCGGCAAAGCAGCCGATCCGTCCGACGGCGTGGCCCAGGGCGAGGGCGGGGACAATGATGTCGGCCGCCTTCCAGGTCGGGATCTTCTTCCGCCGGAAGTACCAGAGCGCGAAGACGACGCCGAAGGCCAACCCCCCCTGAAAGACGCCGCCCGACCGGGCCAGGCTGAAAAGCTCGCCCGGGTAGCTCGTGTAATAATCGAAGTTGGAAATGAAGAGAATGAGCTTGGCGCCGACGAGCGAAATCAGGATCGTGTAAAAAGCGGCGTCGATCAGCTTGACGGTGTCGAGCCCCCGCTTCTTGGCCTGAACGTAGAAAAACCAGAGCCCGAGGCCGACGCCCAGGGCCATCATCAGTCCGTAGCTGTGGAGCGTCAACGGGCCGAGCTTGAAGACGATGGGGATCATGCCGGTTTTCTCCTGAAAAGAACGATAAGGAGGAGGCAGGCGCCGATCGAAATGCAGGAATCGGCGAGGTTGAAGATCGGCCAGTGCCAGCGCTTGATGTAGACGTCCATGAAGTCGATGACCGAGCCGCGCAGGATCCGGTCGACGTTGTTGCCGACGGCCCCGGCCAGGATCAAGGACAACGCGGCCAGCATCAGGACGTCCCGGCCCGGAGTCTTTATGAAATAGAAGACGACCAGCCCCAGGGCCAGGAAAGACGCCAGGGCCAGAATCCAGCGAAAGGCCGGGTTTCCGGCGTGGGACAGAAAGCCGAAGATGGCCCCGTCGTTGCGATTATAGGTAAGGTTGATAAACCCCCGGATGATGGGCCGGCTTTCATAGAGGGTCATGCTCTTGGCGATCAGGGACTTGGTCCATTGGTCCAGGACGACCGTAAGGCCGATCAATCCCAGGGCGAGTCCTTTCCGTTTCACGTCCGATTCCCTTCCAGGACTCCGGAGCAGCGACTGCAGCAGTTGGGAAAAGCCTTGGACAAGCCGACCGTCGTTGCGTAGTTCCAGCAGCGCTCGCATTTCTCCCCCGGGGCCCGGCCGACCCGGACCTCCAGCTCCGGGCCTCCCCCCTCCCCGAGCGTCACGGCCGAAACGATGAACAGGGCCGGGAGGGCGGCCTCGTGCTTTCGGAGAAGCCCGAGCTGGGCTTGGGGCGCGGCCAGGCTCAGCGACGCCTCGAGCGAATTCCCGATGAGTTTGTCCACACGGGCCTTCTCGAGCTCCTTGAGGACCTTCTCCCGGACGGCCATCAGAGCTTCCTGTTCGTTGAAGGGGTCCGGTTCGAGCCATCTTTCCTCGAAAGCGGGAAACAATCCCAAGTGGACGGACTCCGTTTTGCCGGAGAAAGCCGGCATGGCCTCCCAGGCCTCTTCGGTCGTGAAGGGGAGGATGGGCGCCATGAGGGCCAGCGTATCCTTAAGGATCCGGAACAGGGCCGTCTGGGCCGAACGCCTAAGGCGCGACTTTTTGGCCGAGCAGTAGAGCCGGTCCTTGATGATGTCGAGATAGACGGCGCACATCTCGACCGTGAAGAACTGGTAAAGGGAGTGGAAAACGACGTGGTACTCATAGTCTTGGTACCCCTGCAGGATGCGTCGGCCGGTCCGGGCCGTCGTCTCCAGCGCCCAGCCGTCGAAGATCTCCATCTCGGCGGCCGGGACGGCATCGGCGGCCGGGTCGAAATCGTAGAGGTTGCCGAGCAAGTAGCGCCAGGTGTTGCGGATCTTGCGGTAGGCCTCGACCAGGCGCTGGAGGATCTCGGTCCCGAACCGGGCGTCCTCCTTGAAGTTCAGCATGGCGACCCACAGCCGCAGGATCTCCGCCCCGTTCTGGGCGATGATCCGGCCGGGATCGATGACATTCCCCATCGATTTCGACATCGCCCTCCCCTGCTCGTCCAGGACAAAGCCGTGGGTGATGCAAGTCCGGTAGGGCGATCCGCCTTTGGCTCCGACTCCGATCACGATCGAGCTGTTGAACCAGCCCCGGTACTGGTCGTGACCCTCGACGTAGACGTCGGCGGGCCAGGGCAGGTCGGGCCGTTTGCCCAGTTCGCCTTGGCTGGCCCCGGATTCGAACCAGACGTCGATGATGTCGTTGGCTTTTTCGAACTCCGCGGCGCCGCAGGAGGCGCAGGACGTTCCCCGGGGGATGAGATCCCCGGCCGGCTTGATGTACCAGGCGTTCGAACCCTCCCTTGAAAAGACATCGGCGACGTGGCGGGCGATGCTGTCGCCGGCCACGACGGCCCCGCATCGGACTCAGTGAAAGGCCGGGATGGGTACGCCCCACAGGCGCTGGCGCGAGATGCACCAGTCGGGGCGGCCGCTCATCATATTGGCGATCCGCTCCTCGCCCCAGGCCGGAATCCAGCGGACCTTGCCGACCGCTGCCTGGGTTCGATCCCTCAGGCCGGCCGCGTCCATCGAGATGAACCATTGCTCGGTGGCCCGGAAGATGACGGGGTTCTTGCAGCGCCAGCAGTGGGGGTAGGAGTGGCTGATGGCTGTTTCCTTGAGGAGGCTCCCGTCCTTCTTCATGTCTTCGCTGATGGGCTTATTGGCCTTGAAAACGTTGAGGCCGGCGTACTTGGCGACGTCGGGCGTGAAGTTCCCGGCGCCGTCGACGGGCGTGTAGATGTCGAGGCCGTAAGCCATGCCGGTCAGATAGTCGTCGTGGCCGTGTCCGGGCGCGGTGTGTACGGCGCCCGTCCCGTCCTCGAGAGTCACGTAATCGCCCAGGACGAAGACCGATTCCCTGTCGATGAAGGGATGGCGGGCCTTGAAGCCCTCGAGTTCGCCGCCCAGGAAAGTCGCCAGGAGCTTAGTTTCCTTGAATCCGAGCTCTTCGGCCACCACCGGGACGAGGCGCTTGGCCAGGAGATAAACTTCGGCGCCGACCTCGACGGCCGCGTACTCGTGCTCGGGATGGAAGGCGATGGCCAGGTTGGCCGGCAGGGTCCAGGGCGTCGTCGTCCAGATCAGGACGTAGACCGTCTTTCCTTTGAGGGCCGGCGCTTTGGCGGACAGGTCGGAGACGACCGGAAACCGGACGTAGATCGAAGGCGACGTCTTGTCCCTATACTCGATCTCGGCCTCGGCCAGGGCCGTTTGACAGTGGAAGCACCAATGGACCGGCCGCTTCCCTTTATAGACATTGCCCGAGGCAAAGAAAGCGGCCAGGTAGCGAATCGTCTCGGCCTCGTACTCGGGATTCATGGTCAGGTAGGGCGTTTCCCATTCGCCCAGGACGCCCAGCCGGATGAATTCGGAGCGCTGGATGTCGATGTATTGAAGGGCGTACCGCCGGCACTCTTCGCGGATCTGGGTGATCGACATGGATTTCTTTGCGTCGCCCAACTGCTTGTCGACCTGGATCTCGATCGGCAGGCCGTGGCAGTCCCAGCCGGGCAGGTAGGCGGCCTGGAATCCCTGCATGCTCTTGGTCTTGACGATAAAATCCTTTAGGATCTTGTTGAGGGCCGTCCCGAGGTGGATGTGGCCGTTGGCGTAGGGAGGCCCGTCATGGAGGACGAAGCAGGGGCGGCCTTTCCGGGATTCCAGGATTTTCTTGTAGAGACCGATGGCGTCCCAGGCCTTGATGATTTCGGGTTCGTTCTGGGCCAGCTTGGCCTTCATCGAGAAAGACGTCTGGGGCAGGTTCAGGCTGAGCTTGAGATCCTTGTCGTCCGACATGTGCGACTCCCATAGATACGGCCGGAAATTAACTCATTATAAATCAATTTATTCTATCCGACCAGCCCTAAATGTCAATTCCGCGCGCGGTCAAAGCGCTCGTCAAGGATTACGACCTGGTTTTAAGCGCGGTCCCGGGCGCGCTGGGATTCCAAACGCTGCGCGCCGTAATCGAAGCCCGCCGAACCGTCGTCGACATCGCCTTTTTCCCCGAAGATCCATTCGCCCTGTCGGAGGCGGCCGATAAAGCCGGCATCCAGGCCGTCGTCGACTGCGGGGTCGCCCCGGGCCTGAGCAATGTCCTGGTCGGACACGTCCAAACCCGGCTCGACGAAACGCGATCGGCGGCCATCTACGTCGGAGGCTTGCCCGAGGTCAGGGAGCGCCCCTTCGAGTATAAGGCCGTTTTCTCGCCCTCCGACGTCATCGAAGAGTACTTAAGGCCGGCCCGGCTTATTCAAAACGGACGCCTCGTCGTCCGGCCCGCGCTATCCGAACCGGAGCTCATGGATTTTCCGGGCGTCGGGACGCTCGAGGCCTTCAACACCGATGAAGAAGTCGGGACTTGAGGGAATGAGCCGTCTCCGGCTTCACTCCGGAATCCGGCGCAGGTCGTAGCTGTACCCGGAAGCAAGCCGATCCGCCGCCTCGAGGTGTTTCCTGAGGTATTGGCCGCAGTTGCTGCCGATCAGGTTTTCCTCGGGCTCGCCGATGCTGACCAGAACCTGATAGCCGGCCGACTTGAGCGCTTCGACGATCCCATACCGCTCATCCTCCCGGAACGGGTCGATATAAGACGACAGCCCGTGCCGCTCGGCCTGGTAGGTCGGGTTGAGGGGCGTGATTTTCAGAAGGAACCGGTCCGGATGGAAATGGGCCAAGAGGACGTCGGGATCGACGGGCATCCCGTGGGCCAAGGCGAAGTTCAAGGCGATCTTCCGGTCTCCGGGTTCGAAGAATTCGTCCCCGTAGGCGGCCATCCGGCCGAAATCCCATTTGGGGATCGGCATGAACCGGTCCCTCAGCACGGAGTCGGTCGTATGGATTGAAAATTGGAATTGAAAGCGTCCGCCCCGATACCTGTCTTTCTTGATCCTCAGCAACCTTCGGAAAAATGAGCCGGAGCCCAGCGGGGCGATCGTCGATAGCGAGGGCATGAAACCGGGAGCCCGATAGCGGTCGGGAAACGTCTCGAGGACGTCCAGGACGGCCGGGTTGAGGGCGGGCTCGCCCATCCGGGCGAACTGGATCTTGAACTGGGCTTGGGGAATCCGGCCGTCCGGATACCGGCCGCGGACCATGTAATCGACCTGGGCGAAGATGTCCTCGACTCCGGCGTTCCCCCGGAACAGGCCGCCCGCGTCGCACATCCGGCAGCCGACGGGACAGCCGAACATCGTCGACACCAGCAATACCCATTTGGATCCCTGACGGATCCCGGGCTGATAGGCATCCACGAATTCCGCGTATCGGCCTTCCCCGAAATCGGCCAGGTAGACGACGGCCACGCCTTCTTTCCCGGCCGAGCCGATCACTTTCATGGCCATGCGAGTTGACCCGTTTTCGATTCGGCGGCTATCTTCATGGCCGCCCGGACTCCGTCCCCAACGGCGATCGAGGCCTGGCGGAAAAGACCGTTTTTCACGTCGCCCACGAAATGAAGCCGGCCGCGGAGCTTCCCCAGGCGCGATGCTCTGTCCAAGCGTTCGGTTAGAAAATCCCGACTTGGCTCACGGCCGACGGCCGTCACCAAATAATCGACCTTGAGCAGGAACGTACCCGACGGTCCCCGTCCCTCCAGGCAAATCGCCCGAGGTCCGGCCGGCCAGACCCTTTCGATCCTTGTCTTGGGAACATATCGAATGCGGGGCCGCGCCAGGACTCGGTCCAGGAGGAGCGGCAGGCAGCGCGGAGAATTCCCACGATCGAAAACGATCACCCGGTTGGCCCCGGCCAGGTTGAGCGCGTAATCCATCGCCGCGTCGCCCGCTCCGATGACGGCGATATCGCGGCCGGAGACATTCCCGATCGGGACGATTTCGCCGACGACCCGGCGGCGGGCCTCGGGGGCGATCTCGAGTCCGGCCGGAGGCTTGGCTTTGGTTCCGGTCGCCACGACGACGATCCCGGATTGGAGCAGCCTTCGCCTGGTTTTAAGGACGAAGCGTCCTCGAACGACGTCCAGGCGCAAGACTTCGTCGAAGATGACGCGGAGCCCGATCCGCTCGGCCTGCTTTTCCAGCCGCCGAACGAGGCTCGGACCGCCGATCCCGCCCGG
The DNA here is from genome assembly GCA_022867325.1 of Candidatus Aminicenantota bacterium. Lineage (GTDB taxonomy): Bacteria > Acidobacteriota > Aminicenantia > Aminicenantales > JAFGBC01 > JAFGBC01. Next base: position 65,305 of record JALHUR010000084.1, read on the forward strand.
GAATCCCGGGTAATTCTCGACGCGAAAGGCATTGCGCAACAGTCCGCCCAGCGCCTCCTTCTCCACGAGAAGCGGGTTCAGTCCCGACCGCTGGAGCTGGACGGCCGCCGCGATCCCGGCCGGGCCGCCGCCGACGACGGTGACGAACTCATTCCCCATCGGACCTCACCGCCTTCAAAACTTCTCGCACCAGGACGGGCAGGGCGAAGCCGTAGGACAGGTTCAGGAGGCTGGCCCGATGATAAGCCTCCCGGTAAGTCGCGGTCCCATCAACGGCGAAGAAGACCTCGAAGCCGCGGACGAATGCCGATCTGGCCGTCGTTTCGCAACAGAGATGGGTCATGACCCCGCAAATGACGAGTTGGGTCACGGAGCGTTCCTTGAGGAACGCTTCCAGGGACGTCTCATGGAAGGCGTCATATTGGTTTTTGTCCAGGATCGTTCCCCGGCCGACATCGAGACGGCGGGTGATCGAACTCAAGGGATTGTCCTCCGTCAACAGCTCCCGCCACCAGATCCCCATTCGGCCCGCATCCCCGGCGGCGTTGAGATGTCGGGTGAAGCAGACGGGCCGGCCGGACCGTCCGAAACCGGCGATCATCGCCCGAATGCCCGGGACGATCGCGGGCGCGCTGGGGATGAACGCATGCGAGGCGGGCTCGAGGAAATAGTCCTGCATGTCGAGGACGAGCAAGGCCGCCCGCCCCCGCTTCAGCCCCAAGGCGCGCCGTTTCCGGAACGAGGCCAGCCGCCGCATCATCTCTCCCGATTTCAGGCGGATGGTGGATGTCTTGAAATAGGCCTGTCTGGAATTGTCCATGTTCGTTCTCGAGGCCGGTCTTGGTCCCCCCCTCAATCCTTCCGGAAGTGCGCGCCGCGCGAGACGGGATTGCTGAGGGCGGCCCGCGTGATCATCAGGGCGACCAGGATCCCGTTGCGGAGCCCTACGATTTCGGCGTCCATCTGGGCTTCACGGTAGAACTTTTCGATCCGATGGAGGAGGTATTCGAGGTCGGCCTTCGCCCTTTCCAGGCGCTTCCGGGTCCGGATGATCCCGGCGTAGTTCCATAGCGTGGAGCGGATGGTCAGCCAGTCCTGCTGGATGAGGGCCGGGTCGATCTCCTCTTCTTTGCGCGGATAATACCAGAGATGGATCTCGGACGGCTTGACCGGAATCGCCGGCTCGAACCGCTCGGCGATGCGACGTCCGGCCCTAGTTCCCCAGACAAGTCCCTCCAGAAGCGAGGTCGAGGCGAGACGATTCGCGCCGTGGACGCCCGTGCAGGAAACTTCGCCGACGGCATAGAGGCCGGGGAGGGTCGTCTGTCCCCAGTCGTCGACCAGGACGCCGCCGCAGCAGTAATGGGCGGCCGGGACGACCGGGATGGGCTCTTTGCTGATGTCGATCCCGTAAAGGCGACAGGTCTTATAGATGTTGGGAAAACGCTTCTTGACGTCGGATTTGGCGTAGGAGGCGAGGTCGAGAAGGACGTAGGGCGTGTTCGTCGCGATCATCTCCTCATAGATGGCCCGGGTGACCTCGTCGCGCGGCGCCAGATCGCGCCGGGGGCTATATTTCTCCATGAATGTCCGGCCGTCTCTGGTCTTGAGACGCCCCCCTTCGCCCCGGACGGTCTCCGAGATCAAAAAGCCCTCGGAATCCCTGTGGTAGAGGGAAGTCGGATGGAACTGGATGTATTCCATGTTCACGATCCGGGCCCCGGCCCGCAGGGCCATCGCATAGCCGTCCCCGATCGATTCGCGCGGGTTCGAGGTATAGAGAAAGACGGCCCCGCAGCCGCCCGTGGCCAGGACGGTCGTCGAAGCGAAAACGGACCGGACTTTCCCGGTCTTGTTGTCCAAGATGTAGGCGCCGATGCAGGCCGGCGATCGGTAGTAGGCGATCGGGTTCTTGGAGTGGTGGGGAACGGTCAGAAGGTCGACGGCCGTGTGGTCGGCCAGCAGGGTCACGGACTTGCGTTTCTTGAGGGCGGCGACGAACCGCTCCTCGATCGTCCGCCCCGTCGTATCCTGGACGTGGAGGATCCGGCGCCGCGAGTGACCCGCCTCCTGGGCGTAGTCGAGCTCGTCCGGCGCGTTCCGGGTGAAGGGGATGGCGAGCTCTTCGATCAGGATCCGCTCGACGAGCTCCTTCCCCTCCCCGGCCAGGACCTCGACCGCCTTCGGATCGCTCGTCCCGTCGCCCTTCTCGATGATATCGGCGACGAGCAGGACCGGCGCGTCGTTCCTACCCAGCGAGACGATCCCGCCCTGGGCGTAGAACGTATTGGACTCCTCGATCCGGGAGGATTTGTTGACGACCAGGACCTTCAGCCCGGACTTGGAGGCTTGGAGGGCCGCGCTGGCGCCGGCGATCCCGGAGCCGATGACCAGGACATCGGTATGGAGAATGTCGCCGCGGGTCATGCCTCTTGCCTTTTTCATTTTCAAGCCTCGAACTCGAGGCTGATGTCGAGGGACCGGAAGGAGTGGGTCAGCGCGCCCACCGAGATATAATCGACACCCAGCCGGGCGACGGTCCGGACGCCCTCCAGGCCCATTCGGCCCGAGGCCTCGACCGGGACCCGGCCCGCGATCCAGTCCACGACCTCCCGCATCTCCTCTGGGGCCATGTTGTCGAGCATGAGCATGGTCGCTCCGCCGGCCAAGGCTTCGCGCGCCTGCTCCAGGCTCCTGACCTCGACCTCGACGGCCATCCCGGCGGGGACTCTGCCCCGGATCCGGTTGAGGGCCTCGCCCACGCTCCCGGCCAGGGCGAGATGGTTGTCCTTGACGAGGACCATGTCCGAGAGGCTCATTCTGTGATTGACGCCGCCGCCCATCCGGACCGCGTATTTCTCCAGGGCGCGCCAGCCGGGCGTCGTCTTGCGCGTATCCAGGATCCTGGTCTTTGTCCCCCGGACGGCTTCAACGAATGCCCGGGTGTAGGTGGCGATGCCCGAGAGCCTCTGTAAAAAATTGAGGGACGTCCGCTCCGCCTTGAGCAGCCAGAGGGACGGACCGTTCACGGTCGCCAAAACGTCCCCGAACGCGAAGGATTCGCCGTCGTTCTTGGCCTTCTCGAATCGGATCGAGGCGTCGATTCTTTCGAAGACCCGGCCGGCGACGTCGATCCCGGCCAGGACGCCGTCCTCCTTGGCCAGAAAGACGCCCTTGGAGACGGAGCCTTCCGCCACGATGCTCTCCGAAGTCGGATCGCCGCCGGGGAGGTCTTCCCGGATGGCGAGGTCGATGAGAAGATCCGTTCCTTCGGGCAGCATCCGGAAAAACCTTATTCCTTTTGCCTCAAGTAATGGAGGGCTTGAACGGCCGCCACGCACCCCTCCCCCGCCGCGGACACGACTTGCAGGCCGCCGCAGGTCACGCAATAGCTTACGCCCATGCCGAGGAGCCTCTCCTCGCCCGGAATCATCCTCTCTTTGGGCAGGGGCTTGCCGGAGGCGATGATGACGGCTCCGGCCTCGATGAAGGCGTCCTTGGTCGCGACGTACTTGACCTGGCCGGACAGGTTGAAGTCGATGGACAGGCGGGATCCGGCGCCCCCCTCGAGGATCAGCGTCTTCTTGCCGGCGCGGGCCGCGTAGAGACCCGCCGTCAGCCCGGCCGGACCTCCGCCCAGGACGAGAACATCGGCTTTTTTCGCAGACGCGCTTGCGCCGCTTGCCGTCATTGACATCTCCTTGGAGGCCGGCCGGCCTCGGAGTCGTTTATACCAGACTTGGCCCGCCTATTCAACTTTCCGGGCCCAACGGTTTTCCCGGGCGGCTCCCGAAGTTGCCCTACTCCATCAGCGTCCCGCTGTCGGCGACCTTCCAAGCCCCCTTGACCTCGATGTAGAGGATGGTCCTTTGAACCTCGCGGCCTTTTTCGTTCTTGAACTTGAGGTCGATGAGTTTCCAATCCTCGAGCCCGGGATTCATGGCGAGCAGGACGCCTTCCCGCGCCCCTGCGAAGTTCATCCCCTTGAAGCGGCCGAGGGCCTTTCGGTTCCGGCCGTAGTTCTTGACATAGACCGGGAGCAGCCCTTTGGCGACCGCATCGTTTTTAATATACGCCTCGACATCGTCCTCGGGCGTGTAGTTCAGGTCGATGGTCTTCCAGACCACGGCCGAGGCCTCCCGGGCCGCCGCTGACTGGCTCTTGTAGAGGAGATAGCCTCCGACCACGATGGCATCGAATATCAGGAAGATGATCAGGATCTTGGCCGTCTTGTTCATGTCCCTCCTCACCGGATTCAAGCTGACTCCATGATAGGAATGGACCCGTTAAAAGTCAACCATCGAGGATTTGACAAAACCCGGCGCCCTTCCTAAGATACACGGAAGATGAACAAGAAGTGGCGGTACGCTCTCGTCTCGCTGGCCTTATCCTTTTTGCTCATGGGACTCCTGTTGAAGCAAATCGAGCCCGGCCAGATCGCCCGGACCTTGAGGGCCATTCACATCCCGGCCCTCCTCGCCTACCTGGCCCTGATGCTGGCCGGGTCGGTCGTGCGCGCCCTCCGCTACAAATGGTTTCTCAAGCCGACCGAGATCGGCTGGGGCCCGATCCTGCTCACGACTTTCATCCGGAACAGCCTGGTCGACCTTCTTCCGGCGCGCTTGGGATCCCTGTCCTTTATCTACATCCTGAACCGAAGGCTCGGCTACACCTTCGAGCTGGCTTCCTCCACTTTCATCCTGGCTTTTATCTTCGATTTCCTGACCTTGAGCCCGTTCGTCGTTGCCGCCGTTCTCATCGTCGGTTTCGGCTCGACGGCCCTTTTGAACGCCCCCTTGCTCGCGTTCGCCGTTGTCTTCTTCCTCGCCATCGCCGTCGTCCTTCGGAAACTCCCCCTGGCCCTGGATCTGGCCGGCCGCCTGCTGAGCCGGGCGGCCCGCATCGTCCAGGCTGAGGAGAAGCCCCGGCTCCGTTTGATCCTCGACAAACTCCGTTCGACCGCCGAGACCCTGGGCTGGGTCCAGCAGAGGAAAATTTTCTGGCAGACCTTCACCCTGTCCCTGATCCTCCGCCTCATGAAGTATTTCTCGCTCTTCTTCCTCCTCTACGCCCTTCTCCGGAGCCGCGGCTTCAGCCTCGAACCCCTCAATTTTTGGAAATGCGTGCTCGGCCTGACCGGCGCCGAGCTGACCTCGGCCTTGCCCATTAAAGGGCTGGCCGGGTTCGGGACCTGGGAATCGGCCTGGGCCTTGACCCTCGGCTTTCTGGGGTTCGACGCCCAGACGGCCATCCTGTCCGGGATCGGCGTCCATTTTCTGACCAATCTCTTCGAGTACGGCCTGGGGATCGGGAGCATTCTTGTCCTGCTCGTCCCCTTCCTGCGGGAACGCAGGCGCCGCCGCGGAGAGCCTCCCTCATGAGAACAAAAACAGCGGCGGCGGCCGTCAGATCCCTCCCCTACGCCGATCATTTCGAGTTGACCGAAGCGGACTACCGCCGGATCCTCGGCCTGGCTCTGGCCCGGGGCGGAGATTTCGCCGAGGTTTTCTGCGAATACCGGACTTTCGGCTTCATCCTGATGGAAGAGGATATCATCAAGGAGACGGCCGAATCGATCAGCCTCGGCCTCGGCATCCGCGTCCTCAAAGGAGAGATGACGGGCTACGGCTATACCAATGAGCCGTCTTGGCCCGAGATTAAAAGGGCCGCTCAAACGGCGGCCGCCATCGCATCCGGTCGGGCCGCGCGCCCGCCTTCCTCCCTCAAGACGGCCCGAAGCTCTCTTCGCCTCTACCCAGTCCGCGTCCCGTCCCACCGGGCTTCGCTCGATCAAAAGATCGGCCTCGTCCGAGAGGCCTATCAAACGGCCCGCGCCCATGATCCGAAGATCGTCAAGGTCAAGGCCGCCCTGGGCGACAGCATCCAGTACGTGAACATCGTCAATTCCGACGGCCTCCTCATCCGGGATGTCCGGCCTCTTGTTAAGCTGAGCTGTTCGGCCATCGCCGAGAAGGACGGCCGCAAGGAATCCGGATACCACGGCGGGGGCGGACGGGTCGGCCTCGAATACTTCGAACAGACGCTCAAGCCCCGGACGATCGGGCTGGAAGCGGCCGGGGAAGCCCTTCGCCTTCTCGAGGCGCGGGAAGCGCCGGCCGGCGAAATGCCCGTCGTCCTCGCTCCCGGCCACGCCGGGGTCCTGATTCACGAAGCGGTCGGCCATCTCCTCGAGGCCGATTTCCACCGCCGCAAGACGTCCGTCCTTTGGGATAAGCTGGGAACCCAAGTCGGAAGCGGCCTGGTGACGATCATCGACGATCCCACCATCCCCGGCTACCGCGGCTCCTACAACATCGACGACGAAGGGACCATCCCCCGTCCGGCGCTCCTGATCGAGAAGGGCAAGGCCGTCGGGCTTCTCCAGGACCTCCTCACGGCCCGCTTTTTCAAAGCGGCCCCGACCGGACACGGACGGCGCGAGGACTACAGCTTCTGGCCCCTTCCCCGGATGTCGAACATTTACATCGCCGCCGGCCCCCATGACCCCGGAGAAATCATCGGTTCCGTCCGGAAGGGCTTTTACGCCGAACAATTCCAGGGAGGCCAGGTCGAGGATTCCGGCAAATTCACCTTCTCGGTGTCCTCGGGCTATCTGATCGAGGGCGGCCGGTTGACCGCTCCCGTCAAGCAGGCGACTCTCATCGGCAGCAATATCGACATTTTGAAAAAGGTTGAAATGGTCGGATCGGACCTCAAGTTCAGCCTGCAGACCGGGACCTGCAGCAAGGACGGCCAGGACGTCCCCGTCAGCGACGGCTGTCCGACGCTCAAGATCGCCCGGATGACCGTGGGAGGCCTGGCATGAAGGACGTCGGAAGCCGGGCCGAACTCCGAAGGCTCGCCGAGCGCCTGATCAAGCTGGGGAAAGCGTGCGGCGCCGACGAGGTCGAAGTCCATGTCGGCCGCGGCACCGAATTCCACGTCGACGTCCGGCTCGGCGCGGTCGAGAACCTCGTCGAAGCCGGATCCCGGTCCGTCGGATTCAGGGTTATCAAGGACCGGAGGACCGCCTCGGCCGGAAGTTCGGACCTGTCGTGGCCGGTCTTGGAACGACTGATGAAAAACGCCGTGGCCCGGGCTCTCCTGGCCAGCTCCGATGACTGCGCCGGCCTCCCGCCCCACTCCCGTTTTAAGGTCGAGGCCTCCACGCTCGGACTCTACGATCCCGAGGTCCCCCTTCTCTCCTCTCGGGCCAAAATCGATCTCGCCCTGGAGACGGAGCGAATCGCCCTGTCCGACAAGCGGATCACGAACTCCCACGGGGCAAGCTTCAGCGCCCACCACGGCGGCATCATCCTGGCCAACTCGAACGGCTTCAGAGGCGAATACGAGCAAACCTACTGCAGCCTCGGCATCGGCCTCCAGGCGGGCGCCACGGACGACCTGGCCGAGGACGGCTGGTCTTCGAATCGGCGCCGCTTCCGGGACCTCGAGAGCCCCGAGGCGATCGCCCGCAAGGCCGTCGAACGCACGGTCCGCCAGCTCAACCCGAGAAAGATCCGGACCCAGAACGTTCCGGTTGTGTTCGAACAGGATATGACCGCCTGGCTCCTCGGATTCCTGTTCGGCTGCGTCTCGGGAACAGCCGTCTATCAAAAGGCGACGTTCCTGGCCGGCAAGCTCGGCCTCAAGATCGCGGCCGAAGGGATTACGGTCCTCGACGACGGTTTGATGCCGGGGATGCCGGGAACCAGGCCTTTCGACGCCGAGGGGGTCCCCTGCCGAAAAACGGCCGTCGTCGAGGCCGGGATCCTAAAAAATTTCCTGACCAATACCTACGCGGCCCGCAAGCTCGGGACGGATTCGACCGGAAACGGAGACGGCTCCGGCGTCGGCCCCAACAATTTCTACCTCGTCCCCGGCCGCTCAACGCCCGAGGACATCGTCGGTTCGGTCGAAAAGGGGTTGCTGCTCGTTCGGACGCTGGGCCACGGGCTCAATCCCGTGACCGGAGATATCTCGCGCGGGGCCTTCGGGCTCTGGATCGAAGGGGGGGCCGTCGCCTATCCGGTCTCCGAAGTCACGATCGCCGGCAACCTGGGCGATATCCTGAATGGAATCGAGATGATCGGCAACGACCTCGACTTCCGGAGCGCGATCGCCGGGCCGACCCTCAAGGTCGCCGAGATGACCGTGGCCGGAATTTGAGCTTAGAACTTGTTGAGGTGAAGAACCCGGGCCAGCGGCCGCTTCGGGACATGGAGGCGCCCCTCGTCGTCCTTCCAGTATTTGGCCGAATCCTTGAGCTCCTCGACGACCGGAGATTCGGCCGGACGGCCGAGGGCCAGAACCGAATCGATCCTGAACCCTTCCGGCACGCCCAGGATTTGGGCCGCCTTCTCGCGGTCGATCGAGATGAGCCAGCAGCTCCCAATGCCGTCGGCCAGGGCGGTCAATATCATGTTCTCGACGGCCGCTCCGACATCGTACTCGAACATCTTTTCCCGGACCGCGGTATTGACGAGGACGACGACATAGGCGGCCGGCTCTTGGCCGGGCCGCGGATTGCCTTGGGGCGCGATATAGGCCGCCCATTTGAGACAGGGGAAGAACTTTGGGCAGATGTCCCGGTCGTCGACGATCATGAATTCGAGGGGTTGAAGGTTGGCGGCCGACGGAGCCAGCCGGCCCGCTTCGACGATTCTGACCAGGGCTTCCCTCGCCAGGGAGTCCGCCTTGAATTGGCGGATCGATCTTCGCGAGAGAATGACGTCGTAAAGATTCATGGATCTCTCTCCTTTCGGAAGATTTCGGAAGGCGGCGCCTTTTTACTATCCTCGTATCCAATTTTTGAAAGGGCCTATAAAAGAACTATCGTTTGAGGGATTCGACCAGGTAGCGAGCCCTTTGGACCAGGTCCTCCCACCGTCTTTCGGCGATGAGCTTTTTATCCAGGAGGGCCGTCCCGATCGCAACGCAGCAGGCTCCCTGATCGATGAAAGAGCGGGCGTTCTCGATCGTTATCCCGCCGGTCGGCATCAGCAGGATGTCGGGAAACGGTCCCTTGATATCCGTGAAAAATCCCGGCCCGAGGCAAGCGGCCGGAAAAACTTTGACGATATCCGCGCCGGCCGACCTGGCCCGAACGATCTCGGTCGGAGAGAAGGCGCCCGGAACGACGAATATGTCCTTGCTCCTGCAGACCCGGATGACATCCTCGTCCAGGACGGGAGAAACGACGAACCGGGCTCCGGCTTCAATGACGGCCTCGGCGGCCGCGGCCCCAAGGACCGTTCCGGCCCCGACCACGATATCAAGCGAACCGTCCGCGCCGAGCGTACTGATGACATCCAGAGCGCCGGGGACCGTCATCGTAATCTCGATGCAGCGGACGCCGCCCTCCCGGATTGCCTCCACGGCGCGGCGGAGCAGGCCGGCATCTTTCAGGCGGACTACGGCGACCACTTTGTCTTCCAACATGATTTTCCCGACTTCGGC
>JALHUR010000085.1 GCA_022867325.1 Candidatus Aminicenantota bacterium
GGACGGTGCCGTAACTCTCGCCCAGAATGAACTTGGGCGACGCCCAGCGCTCGTGGCGGGTCACGAACAAGCGGATAAACTCGCCGACCGACTCGATGTCCTCGGTGTAGCCGTGAAACTGGCTGGCGCTCTCGCCCGGGACGGGGCGGCTGTAGCCGGTCGAGACCGGGTCGATGAAGACGATGTCGGTCACGTCGAGGAGCGTGTATTCGTTGTCGGAGAGCTCGAACACGGCCGGGAGCGGAAAGCCCTCGTCATCAAGAAGAACTTTGCGGGGGCCGAAGGCGCCCAAGTGGAGCCAGACCGAGGAGGAGCCGGGGCCGCCGTTGAAGGCGAAGGTCAGGGGGCGCGGCACGCGATCCCGGACGTCGCTCCTGAAATAGGCAGTGTAGTAGATGCTGGCCTTGGGCCTGCCGTCCTCGGTCTTGAGGATCATCGTACCGGCGATTGCCGTATAGGGGAGGGGCTTGCCGGCGAGCATGATCGAGTGGCGTGTTTCGGAGGAAGTCTCTTCGGGAGGCTTGACGGGAGCGGCCTGCTGCTGGGCGGCCGCGGCGGCGGGACGGCCGGGCTGCTGCTGCTGGAAGATGCTGCTCTCGGGCTGGGCCGGGAAAGACGGATTGAACTGGCGCCGGCGGTCTTGCTGAGCCTGGGGGGAGGCGGAGGAGGCGGAGGGAACGACCGCGATGAAAAGCGATAGTATGACGAAGGCGGCCAAGATCACGATTGAATTGCGCGCGATTCGAGTGTTCATACCTGTTACCTCCTCTAAATCGGTGCCGCTAATGCATGTCCCTAAGTGAGAATACATCAATTTAGGCGAAGGATTCAATGACTGATATGAGAACATAGCGCTAATTAGTACGTCCATGCTTAAGTTGATTGACAAGAGCGCTGGAGATGGTTACGATATGTAAGGAAGTAAGTAAGAAGGATAGTAAGGAGATATAATGGAAATCATGGAGATCGCCAGGATGACCTCTAAAGGGCAGGTCACAATTCCCCTGAGGATCAGGGATATTTTAAAGCTTGAAGAAGGGTCTATGGTGATGTTCAAAGTGACGGAGAAAGGGATCTTTCTCACCCCTTGCGAGGTCAGAGAAAGCAATCCTTATAGCGAAGAGGAATGGAGAAAGATTGACAGGCTTGTCGCCGAAAAGGGCAAAAGATATGGATCCGCGCGAGCGGCTAAAAAGCACCTGAAATCCTTATGAGATTTGAGTTCAAGCCGTCATTTGACCGGTCGGCAAAGTCCCTCCCACCGGCCGAAAAAACAGAAATCATTAAATTGTGCCTTATTTTTGTTGATACTATAGCTGGAGCAGACGCTCTTTCGAAAGGAGTCGGATTAAAGCGGCTGAGGGGAGATTATTGGGAGATTAGAAAAGGAATCAAATACAGAGTTCTTCTCAGATGGAAAGGGGACCTCATTGAATTTGTCCTAGCCGGCAGCCACGATGAAGTAAGAAAATATCTTAAAAATGCGTAGCGAAGCTTAGATAAAGGCGTCGCCTTTTATCAATGCGGGATTATTTAACCCGTTTCATGACGCCTTTGGAATAGCAGGTTAACTCTTGGCCGGGCGGGGCAAGGTCGAACGTCTGCTCGAACGAGGAGTCGTCGAGGATGCGGTAGGTCAGGCGGGCCGAAAAGCCGGCCGGAATGTTCTCGATAGCTTCGGAAACGAAGACGAAGGCTTTCCCGTCGGCGCCGGGGCCGTCGCTAACATACTGGTTGACGAAGCCTTCGACATGGAATTGGCGGAAGACGTACTTCTGGCGGTTTTTATCGTAGCTGATGATTCCGAAGTCCTCGTGGACCTCGCCCGCTGAGTTCGGTCCTTGCGGCTCGAACCTGGCCTCGTTGCGTACCTGGAGGTATCTACCCCGGAGAATGAACTCCCAAGTCTGCTTTCCGTGCGAGATCCCAGGCTTTCCCTCGCCTTTACCCTCCCAGCGCCCTTCGAAAAATCGGAATGGTTTCCAGATATCCTGGGCCTGGCCTTGACCCGCGCTGGTTTGAGGCGCGGCGCCAGTGTAGGTGGCAAACGACGAAATCACAAAAAGCACGATTATGGCTGTCTTGGCTATTCTCATATTTTCTCTTTTAGACATTTCTATCTTATCATGAAATAGGGACATGGATTAGCGTCACCAATTTCCAATCATGAAATAGGGACATGGATTAGCGTCACCAATTTCCAATGAATTGGGGAATTGCGTCAGCGTCGCCAATTTTCGGTTGATTTTCCAGTGCGTTTGCTATAAAGCTAAGAGTAATGAAGAGTCGGTGCCTGGTTACGACCGATCGACCCAATGCATATCCCACGAACCTTCCTTTCAATGTGGGGAGGCTCATTTTGATCTCGCGAGGAGGTCTGGCATGAAACGACGGGAATTCGTGTCCAAAGGACTCGGCGCGGCAACTGCCGCGGCGGCGCTCGGCGTCGGCGGGCTCGCGGCCTCCGGCCGGGCGCAGGAAGCGTCGAACGCTCCGGCCCCGGCCCAAACGGCAACCTCCGCGACGAAGTCCGGTTTTAAGCTCCGCTACGCGCCGCCCTTCGGCATGTTCAAAGGCCACGCCGGCGACGATCCGATCGCCCAGATCCGCTTCGCCGCCGACGAGGGATTCGGCGCCATGTTCGACAACGGCCTGATGGGCCGTCCTCCCGCCCAGCAGGAAGCCATCGTCAAGGAGATCGAGCGGCGCGGCATGGTTTTGGGGCCCTTCGTCCTCTACGCCGATTTCGGCGTCAAGAGCTTCGTGACTCGCGACTGGGACATCCGCGACATGCTCCTGGCCAAGATGCGGCAGGGCGTCGAAACCATGAAGCGGACCGGCTGCAAATTAGCCCTGGTCGTCCCCGGCCGCTTCGACGAGAGCCTGGCCTGGGAATACCAGACCGCCAACGTCGTCGATAACCTCCATTTTTGCATGGAGGTCTGCGAACCGGCCGGCCTCATCCTGGTGCTCGAGCCGCTCAACCCCAAGGACCATCCCGGGCTGTTCCTGACCAAGATACCGCAAGCCTACGCCATCACCAAGGCCGTCGCCAGCCCCTCCTGCAAGATTCTCAACGACATGTACCATCAGCAGATCACGGAGGGGAACCTCATCCCTAATATCGACGCGGCCTGGGACGAGATCGCCTCTTTCCACGTCGGCGACACGCCCGGCCGCAAGGAGCCGGGGACGGGAGAGATTAACTACCGGAACGTTTTCAAGCACATTCACGGCAAGGGCTACCAGGGCGTCCTGTGCATGGAGCACGGGATGAGCATGAAGGGCAAGGAAGGCGAGCGGGCCGTCATCGATGCCTACCGGGCCTGCGACGCGTTTTAGGGTGCGGGGACATGTACCGAATTTCTGAATTCGGTTACGTGTCCCCGCATTTTACGGAATTAAGTGATGTGTCCCCAGAATTAAGGAGGATCTAATGAGCGAACGGGCGGACAAGAATCACCTGACGAGACGTGATTTCATCAAGACTTCGGCGGCGGCC
>JALHUR010000086.1 GCA_022867325.1 Candidatus Aminicenantota bacterium
ACGAGAAGCGAGGCTCAGGGTTAACCCTGAGCAAGCCCCGGCATTCATGCCGGGGAGTCGAAGGGTTGACTGCGATTGAGCCGGTCGCGACGCCGTCAAGCACTGGGTCTACGAGCCGATGATCATCAACGGCAGGCCCCGCGGCGTCATCTTCACCGTGACCGTCCGGTTCGAGCTTAATTGATGCTGGACGGGCTCGGCATAATTATGGAATAAGCAACTCGATTCACGCAGTCTCGTGAATCAAAACATATATCGAATACTTTCAGCTCTGAAAAATGACTTTTCCCTGGGTCTTGGCGTGCATGACTATGATGTCAAGCGGCATGTAGATTTACGAGGTAAATTGGCGCATAGATTTACGGGCTCACAGGAAAAAAAGGGGCCGGGTCAGTATTCGTGAAAAAAAGCGTCTCCATTGTATCCTTGCAAATTAAAAGGAACTGATTTAAAATACAAGCATGATAAAAAGGAGTCTGCAGGCAAAAATCTGCGTTTCATTGGCTAAATTTCCTGTCGTAGGAATCGTCGGCTCTCGCCAGACCGGAAAAACCACGCTGGCGAGGCTTATCCAAAAGAAAATCGGAAAATCGGTCTATCTCGACCTCGAACTTCCGTCCGATCAGAACAAGCTGCGAGAGCCCGAGCTCTATTTCAACCAATACCAAGGGTCTTTGGTCATCCTCGATGAAATCCAAAGACTGCCGTCTCTGTTTCCCGTCATCCGCGCCCTGGTCGACCGAAACCGCGTCCCGGGACGGTTTCTCATCCTGGGCTCGGCGTCGCCCGACTTGATGAAAAAATCGTCGGAGAGCCTGGCCGGTCGGGTGGTCTACCACGAGCTTTCCCCGTTCCATCTCGATGAAGTCGGGGGGGCGGCAACGCCGCCCTATCCGCTCTGGGTCAAGGGCGGCTACCCTGAGAGTTTTCTGGCCGCCGACATGGAGTCCAGCCTGAACTGGCGGGAAGCCTTCATCAGGACTTATCTGGAAAGGGATATCCCCCAGCTGGGCATACGTGTTCCGGCCGGTCAACTGCGAAATTTCTGGAGCATGATCGCCCATCATCACGGACAATTATGGAATGCCAGTCAGATCGCCAACAGCTTGGGCATTTCCGCGCCTACGGTCCGTCACTACCTGGCCATCCTTGAAGAGACTTTTCTTGTGCGCCAGCTGCGGCCTTTTCACGCCAACTTGAAAAAAAGGCTGGTCAAAGCTCCCAAGGTGTACATACGCGATTCCGGCTTACTGCACTCGCTTCTGGGGGTCACCTCCCTGGACGATCTCCAGGGTCGGCCCGCGGCCGGGCATTCCTGGGAAGGTTTCGCGATCGAACAGATCATCGGGCTGCTGCCGCCGCGACGGGATACCTATTTTTATCGGACCTCGGCAGGGGCTGAAATCGACCTCTTGATCTGTTGTTCCGGACAAAAGCCGATCGCCGTCGAAATCAAGTTTTCAGCCGCGCCGGCGCTGACCAAGGGTTTTCGCAGCGCCTGCCAGGATCTTCAATGCCGCGAAGGTTATGTCGTTTATCCGGGCCGGGAGTCCTATCCTCTGGAAAAAAACGTTCTGGCCCTCCCCCTGACACAAATCCGGCGGATCTTTACCGAAAAAGGCGCCTGATCATAAACGTGATCCGGCGAGGGGGAAGCCGTCCCACTAGGAGGAGGTAGGCCCGGTCGTTCTTAGGGATCTATCTCCAGCGCCTCAGGGCCAAAGCTCTCCAGATGGAACTGGATCGCGGACTTCCGGGATGGACAACGCACCGGGCGACTCCGAGCGTGGATTTATGTATTGCAATTTAGCCATAGCTTAATTAACATACATATATGACCAACCCGGCCCTGGACCCGCTCGCTCTCCGCGAAGTTTTCCACCTGGAATTCCTCAGGCGGCTCGGCGGCCGCCTCGACCCGAAATCCTACGCGGTCAAGGGCGGGGTCAACCTGCGTCTTTTTTTCGGAAGCGTCCGCTACTCCGAGGACCTCGACCTCGACGTCGCGGCCGTCCCAGTCGATCGCTTGAAAGACACGGTCCTGACGGTGCTTCGGGCGCGCGCTTTCGCCGATACCTTGGCCGCCTACGGCATCCGGGAGGTCCGGCCGCCCGACCTCATCCGCGCCAAGCAAACGGAGACGACCCAGCGTTTCAAGGTCCATCTTCTGACGGCCGCGCGGGAAGACCTGTTCACGAAAATCGAGATCTCCCGCCGGGGCCTGCGAAGCGGGGCGCTCGTCGAACTCGTCCCCGACGCCGTTCTCCGCGGCTACCGGATGGCTCCGCTCTGGATCCCCCACTACGGACTCGTCGCGGCGATCGCTCAAAAAGCGGAAGCTCTGGCCGGGAGGGCGGCCGTCCAGGCCCGGGACATCTTCGATCTCCATATCCTCATCTCGAGCGCCGAAGCTCCGCCGTCCCCGGCGGTGGCTCCGGGGCGCGGCGTTTTGCGAAAAGCCAGGGAGCGCCTTTTCGAGGTTGAGTTCGGCGTTTTCCGCGACACGGTCCTGTCCTATCTTCTTCCCGAGGATCGGGCGGCCTATGACCGGCCCGAGGCCTGGGACGCCCTGCGGCTGCGGGTCGCCGAATTCCTGGAGAGGCCGGGAGAACCCCATGCCTAGGGACCCGCTCATCAAGTATGTCCGGAGGCTCCGCCGTCCCGTGTTCACCACCCGGGAGCTGGCCGCGCTGTCGGGAAAATCCTTGTCGGCGGCGACCCAGGGCTTGAGCTATCTGGAGCGCCAGGGCCTCCTCCTCAAGGTCCGGAGGGGACTCTGGGCCGATGCCGCCGACGACCGGCTGAGCGTCTTCGCCGCCGTCCCCTGTCTGGTTCACGATCAGCGGGTCTACGTCTCCTTCCTGAGCGCGCTCCATCTTCACGGGATCATCGGGCAGATCCCCCGCGTCGTGACCTTGGCCTCGACCGCCCATTCGAAGACCGTCCGGACCGCACTCGGCGTCTATGTCATTCACAGGATCACGCCGGCTTTTTTCGCCGGGTTCGACTGGTACCGGGGAGAGCGGACGTTCCTCATCGCTTCTCCGGAAAAAGCCTTGGTCGACAGCCTCTATCTTTCGGCCCACCGGAAAAAGCAGTACCGCCATTTCCCCGAGCTCGATTTCCCCCGGACATTCAGTTTCCGGAAAGCGGCGGGCTGGGCGCGGAAAATTCCTGCGAGGCGGGTGAGAGGGCGCGTCCTCAAGGACCTGGAGCGTTTGAGGACGACGTCGCCGCTGAGCCTGGCGAAGCCGTGATAGATCACGGCTTCCGCCCCGACGATGAGATAACGGACCTTATGCTTGCAAAGTAGAAAGAGAAAGTCCTGGATATCCTGCGAAAAATAGGTCAGGCTCATTTTGCGTCGTGAACGTCCCGGATTCGCGGAGGATTCTTCCCATAATACCTCTCGCGGAGCTCACGGGCGATGCGCTGGCGCTCTTCGGGACTCAGGTTGATGTACTACTGTATGTCCCAAGCTTCCTGTTCCTCGAAGTTCTTGAATATTTTCACGACCTTGGGTTTTCGCTTCACAAATAAATTATCTCACACCGCGGATTTGGATAAAAGCGCATAGATCCGGCAGGAAGCACCTCCAAATCCGTTCTGTCAAAACTGCACTCGTTTTCATAATAGACAATGCGCTCCCCCTTCCAGGTTGCGGGCTCCTTGGGCGTTTTGATGGAGGAACCTTAGCCAAGAAATTTCTTGACAATTTCCGGCTATCGCCCTATTTATTGTAATAGTTGGTGGGAGCTTTCGTGAAAATGATTGCGCTGCGGCGCTTTTTATCGGGACTAGGATGAGTCTCCAGTTTCTGCAAAAGGGAGGGTAGATCATGGCCACCACGGCAAGGGAACTGCATCTCGACTATTTTCAGATCTACGACGTCGTGAACCAGGAGCTTTCGGGAAGGATCAAGATTTGCGGCCAGTTCGACAAGGAGGACAGGGTCTGCCGGCTCCTGTGCCTGGACTGGTTCGCGAACCCCGTCGGGAAGAACCGGGAACCGTTGTGCGATCGCCGGGCCCATCTGGCGGGCTACCGAATTTACCCATCCTCGCCCGAGCCCACCCGTCAGGTCGCCGTCGTCAACCAGTTCGGCGAGCAGAGGATCGTCATCGGCAACGTCGTCGCGCTGTTGGCGCCCTCCGAGAAGATCGAACGCGGAAGCGCCTTCCCCGAGAATCTCAGCCATTTCGTCGTCTACCAGGTCTTGGAAGGGAAGCCGGTCGAGAAACGGGTCGATCTCAAGGATCAATTCGGCTCCTCCAGGGCCATGGTCATGAACCCCTACGGGTTCGCGGTTCCGGTCAAGAAAACGTACGGCGCCGCCGTATTCCCCGCCCTCAACGAGAAAGTCCACATGGTTCTCTACAGGATCACGCCGCGGACCGTCGAAAAGGACTGCGCCGTCAAGGACCAATTCGAAAAGCGGAAGATCAAGGTTATCCGAAGTATCCTCCTGGCCGCGCCGACCATCAAGCGGAGATGGAGCGTAAGGTCCTGAGATCGCCCCGGCCAAGCCGATGCTTGTGCGCTGATCCCCGGCGGATCTTATTTGGCGGAGAACGTGTGGACGGTCAGACTATGGTACTTCTGTCCGGGCGGCAGGATCGTCGACGGGAAGCCGGGCTGGTTGGGCGAGTCGGGGAAGTGCTGGGTCTCGAGGCAGAAACCGTAGTGCTTTTTATAGACCTTTCCACCCTTGCCGGCGATCGTGCCGTCCAGGAAGTACCCGGTGTAGAACTGGATCCCCGGCTCGGTCGTCGAGATTTCCATGACGCGGCCGGACCTGGGCTCGCTGACCCGGGCCGCCGGGGCGAGTTTGCCGCCGCCGCTCCCGAGGACGAAGTTATGGTCGTAACCTCCCGGGACCTGGGCGATCCGGGCGCCGATAACCGCGGGCTTCGTGAAATCGAACGGCGTTCCGGCCACGGCCGCGATTGGACCGGTCGGGATCAAGCCCTCGTCCACCGGCGTATAGCTCGGGGCGTCGAGCTTGAGCTCGTGGCCGAGGATGTCGCCCTCGCCCTGGCCGGTCAGGTTGAAATAGCTGTGGTGGGTCAGGTTGACGGGTGTCGCCTTGTCCGTCTCGGCCTCGTAGAGGATGGAGAGCTCGTTCCGGTCGGTCAGAAGATAGGTCACGGTCACCCTGAGATTTCCGGGATAGCCCTCTTCGCCGTCGGGGCTCAGGTAGTCGAATTTGACGCCGCGGGCGCCCGGTTCGGAGACCGGCTGGGCCGCCCAGACGACCTTGTCGAATCCCTTGAGGCCGCCGTGGAGGTGATTGGGGCCGTTGTTGACCGCCAGCTTGTATTCGACGCCGTCCAGGCTGAATCGGCCCTTGGCGATCCGGTTCCCGTAGCGTCCCACGATACTGCCGAAGTAGGGGGAAGACTTGAGGTATCCCTCGAGCGAATCGTGGCCGAGCACGATGTCGCCCATCCGGCCCTTCCGGTCCGGGGTTTCGAGCGAGACCAGGATACCGCCGTAGGTGATGAGCCGGGCCTTGAGGCCGTTCTTGTTCACCAGCGTGTAGACCTCGACCGGGCGGCCGTCCGGCAAGGTCCCGAAAACTCCCTTGAAAACGTCCATGGCGGCGCCTCCTTCCTTTGAAATCGTGCCTTGCGGAGAGCCGTTCCGGCCCTGCCCGGCCCAGGCCGCCGCGGCCAGGACCGCGGCCAGCAGGACCGTCAGCGCCAGCCGTTTCCGCCGTTTCATAGTTGACCCGTTCGCCGACGCTACCCCGCCTTTCAATACCCATGAACCGGAATCGGTTCATGAGTGCAGCGGCTTCGCAGTACCCAAGGAGCCTTAACAACGGCTCCTTGGGTGCCGGCATTCATGCCGGGGAGTCGATGGGTTGACTTTATGCTTCAACTGAGGTAGAAAATACCATAACATGCGGCAGCGGTCAAAACCCAAGACTTCCGTTCGAGCCCGGGGCTCGCGGTCTTGTTTTTTTTTCACTTGCGTTAACGTAAACACATTATTACTTTTTTCCAGGGGGAATTTCAAGGCTAAAATCCCTTTTGGCCTTCCAACTTTTTGGTATATGATATGGGCCGGAAAGAACGGATCGCGGAGGGAGTTCAGCACGTCCGACGGCCCGATGAACTTGGAGGCAGCATGAAAACCAAGGCTTCCAAATACGGCCTGGGACTCGATTTCGGCACGAACTCGGTCCGCGCGCTCCTCGTCGAGCTCCGCACCGGCCGGGAAACGGCCACCGCCGTCCACCCCTTCCGGACCGGACGGGAGGGGATCATCCTCGACCGGTCCGATCCGAACCTGGCCCGCCAGAATCCGGCCGACTACCTGAGCGGCACGATCGCCTGCGTCCGGGCCGCCCTGGCCAAGGCCCGCAAGGCCGATAAAAGTTTCAACCCTGCCCGGGTCGTCGGGATCGGGATCGACACGACCGGCTCGACGCCCCTCCCGGTGGACCGCCAGGGCGTTCCTCTCGCCTTCCGCAAGGAATTCAAGCGCAACCCGAACGCCCAGGCCTGGCTCTGGAAGGACCACACCGGCCACGCCGAGGCGGCCCGGATCACGGAGCTGGCCGCCCGGACCCATCCCGAGTACCTGGCCAAGTGCGGGGGGACCTATTCCTCGGAGTGGTTCTTCAGCAAAATCCTCCACTGCCTGAATAAGGACCCGCGCGTCTTCGAGGCGGCCTGGAGCTGGGTCGAGTGCTGCGACTACATCCCGGGCGTCCTGACCGGAACCGGGCGGCCCGAAACGCTGAAGCGCGGCTGCTGCGCGGCCGGTCACAAAGCCATGTTCAACGACGGCTGGGGCGGGCTGCCCTCCAAGGGCTTCCTGTCCGAGCTCGATCCCAAGCTGGGCGAGCTCCGCGACCGGCTATACGACAAGACCTATACGGCCGATGTCCCCGCCGGGGCGCTGACGGCCGAGTGGGCCGGCAAGCTCGGCCTCATGGCCGGGACGCCGGTCGCGGTCGGCGCCTTCGACGCCCATCTCGGGGCCGTCGGCGCCGGCGTCGCGCCCGGCACCCTGGTCAAGATCATCGGCACCAGCACCTGCGATATCACGATCTGGCCGGCCGACCTGGCCCTGGCCGACGTCCCCGGCCTGTGCGGCATCGTGGACGGCTCCGTCCTCCCCGGATATTTCGGCCTCGAGGCGGGGCAGTCGGCTGTCGGCGACATTTTCAACTGGTTCGTGAACCTGATCGCCCCGGGCGGAAAGAAAGAGGGCTCCCACGAGGCGCTCTCGCGGAAGGCGGCCCGTCTCAAGCCCGGCCAGTCGGGGCTGCTGGCCCTCGACTGGAACAACGGCAACCGGACCATCCTGGTCGACCAACGCCTGACCGGCCTCCTCCTCGGCCAGACCCTTCACACCACGCCGGAGGAGATCTATCGGGCCCTGGTCGAGGCGACGGCCTTCGGGGCGCTCACGATCATCAACCGCTTCGAGGAGTACGGCGTCAAGGTCGACCGGCTCGTCAACTGCGGCGGGATCGCCGAGAAGAATCCCTTCCTGATGCAGCTCTACGCCGACGTCCTCGGCCGCGAGATGACGATTGCCCGCTCGTCCCAGACCTGCGCCCTGGGGGCGGCCGTCGCCGGGGCGGTCGCGGCCGGCCCGGAGCGGGGCGGCTTCGCCGGTTTCGTCGAGGGGCAGGCGGCCGTCTGCGGAATCAAGCCCAAAATCTATCGGCCCGATTCCGGGCGGCACAAGGTTTACCTGGAAATCTACCGGCTCTACCGCCGGCTTCACGACGCCTTCGGGACCAAGTCCTGGACCGGGAACCTTCACAAAACCATGAAGGACCTCCTGGCCCTGCGGGATGTCCAGCGGTCGGAGGCCGCGCGATAGGGGAGAAAGGAATCTTCATGTACAATGACCTCAAGGAAAGCGTCTGGAAGGCCAACCTCGAGCTCGTTCGCTACGGCCTGGTCGTTTTGACCTTCGGGAACGCGAGCGGAGCGGACCGGGCCCGGGGCGTCGTGGCCATCAAGCCGAGCGGCCTGGACTACGCGACCATGAAGGCGGCCGACATGGTCGTCGTGGACATGGCCGGTCGGGTCGTCGAGGGGACGCTTCGGCCGTCCTCGGACACGCCGACCCACCTCGAACTCTACCGGGCCTTTTCCGGGGTCGGAGGGATCGTCCACGTCCACAGCCTCTACGCGACGATGTTCGCCCAGGCGGGACGGGCCATCCCCTGCCTGGGGACGACCCACGCCGATTATTTCAACGGGGCGGTGCCCGTCACCCGGAGCCTGACGGCCGGGGAGGTCGCCAAGGACTATGAAACGGCGACCGGCCGCGTCATCGTCGAGTGCTTCCGCCGATTCAAGCCCCTCGAGACGCCCGCGGTCCTCGCGGCCGGCCACGGCCCCTTCGCCTGGGGCGCCACGGTCGAGGAGGCCGTCCAACACTCCCTCATTCTGGAGCGAATTGCCCGAATGGCATGGGGGACGCTGGCCCTGAACGGCCGGTCCAGGCCGCTTCCCGATTATCTCCTGCGCCGGCATTTCCGGAGAAAGCACGGGCCGGACGCCTATTACGGACAGACAAAGGAGAAGCGAAGATGATGAGGAACGTTCCGCATGTCAGCCTGGGGATCGTCGCCGTCAGCCGCGACTGCTTCCCGATCGAGCTTTCCCGGACGCGGCGCAGGAGGGTCATGGCCGAATGCCGGTCCAAGCGGATCCCGGTCGTCGAGATCGAGACCATCGTCGAGACCGAGAAAGACGTCCTTCGCGCCCTGGCCGAATTGCGAACGAAGAAAATCAACGCCCTGGTCCTGTTCCTGGGGAATTTCGGGCCGGAGGGGCCGACGACCCTGCTCGCCCGGGAGTTCGACGGTCCGGTCATGTTCGTCGCGGCCGCCGAGGAAACCCAGAAAAACCTCATCCAAAGCCGGGGGGACGCCTTTTGCGGCATGCTGAACGCCTCCTACAACATCGGGCTCCGGAAGCTGCGGCCCTACATCCCCGAATACCCGGTCGGGACCGCGGCCGAGGTCGCCGCCATGATGGCCGATTTCATCCCGATCGCCCGCGTCCGGCTCGGACTCAAGGGGCTCAAGATCTTCGGGTTCGGGCCGCGGCCCCAGGACTTCCTGGCCTGCAACGCGCCCATCAAGCCCCTCTACGACCTGGGCGTCGAGGTCATGGAGAACAGCGAGCTCGACCTCTACGACATCTTTCTCAAGGCCAAGGGGCGGCCCGCCATCAAGTCCGTCGCCAGGGAAATGGCCAAGGAGCTGGGGTCCGGAAACAGCTATCCCGAGCTCCTCGAGAAGCTCGCCCAGTATGAGGTCGCCCTGACCGGATTCATGGAGGCGAACCTGGGGGCGTCCTCTTACGGCGTGTTCGCCGACAAGTGCTGGCCGGCCTTCGAGCATTTCTTCGGGTTCGTCCCCTGCTACGTCAACGCCCGGATGGCCGCCCGCGGCATCCCGGTCGCCTGCGAGGTCGACATCTACGGCGCCCTGAGCGAGTACATGGCGACCTGCGCCACGGAGCTCCCGGCAACCCTCCTCGACATCAACAACACGGTCCCCGACGACATGGTCAAGGCCGCCAAGCCCAAGCTCAAGGGGTACGCGCCGCGCGATCTGTTCATGGGATTCCACTGCGGTAACACGGCGTCCGGCTGCCTCGTCGGCGGCGCCCTCAAGTTCCAGCTCATCATGAACCGTCTCATGGAGGACGGGAAGAAGCCCGATATCACCCGGGGGACGCTCGAGGGGCGGATCCGGCCCGGCCGGATCACGATCTTCCGGCTCCAGTCGACGGCGGCCGCCGAGCTCCGTTCCTACGTCGCGGAAGGGGAAGTCCTGGACATCGACCCCAAGTCCTTCGGGAGCATCGGCGTCTTCGGCATCAGGGAGATGGGGCGCTTCTACCGCCACGTCCTGATCGAGAAACGCTTCCCCCATCACACGGCCGTCGCCTTCGCCCACGCCGGCAAGACGCTCTTCGCGGCCGTCCGGATGCTGGGGGTGGAGGACATCGGGTTCAACCGGCCGGCCGGCTCGCCCTATCCCGGCGAAAATCCCTTCGGGTGATTAATAATTCGGGGGACACATCACTTAATTCTTACAGTCGCTTTAAATGGCGATTAGCTTGAATTGAATTAAGTGATGTGTCCCCCGAATTATGCTTCGGGGAGCAGGCTTTTGATCTTCCTGACCAGGGAGGCGGAATCGAGCGGCTTCTCGATGACGGCGTCGGCCCGAGAATCCCTGACGACGTGCTTGAGGGCGATGTTCTTGTAGACGGCCGTGATCAGGATGACCTTGATCTGGCCGAGCTCGGGATCGCTTTTGATTTGATCGCAGAGGCCGATTCCGTCCAATTTTGGCAGGACGACGTCGCTGATGACGAGGTCCGGCTTTTCTTTACGGACGAGCGCCAGCCCGGCCTGCCCGTCCTGGGCCGACCGGACCAGGAAGTCGTTTTGGCCGAGGATGCCCTCGAGCAGACGGAGCGTCACCGGATCGTCCTC
>JALHUR010000087.1 GCA_022867325.1 Candidatus Aminicenantota bacterium
GCCTCGCCTTCCTGGAAGGAACCCAGATTTCGCTGGGCGGCACGGTCATCAT
The DNA here is from genome assembly GCA_022867325.1 of Candidatus Aminicenantota bacterium. Classification (GTDB taxonomy): domain Bacteria; phylum Acidobacteriota; class Aminicenantia; order Aminicenantales; family JAFGBC01; genus JAFGBC01. Next base: position 53 of record JALHUR010000087.1, read on the forward strand.
CCCCAGCGGTTCCTTGAGCCTTCCCAACTGGCCCGACCCGACCTACAAGAACGTCGATCAGGTCGACCAGACCTTCTTCGCCCCCAATGTTTACATCACCCACCGCTTGAGCGACAAGGTCGCCGTCGGGATCGGCCTGTTCGCGCCCTTCGGCTTGGGGACGAAATGGCCGGAGAAATACCCCCTCCGCTACATCGGCGTCTCCAACGAAATGCAGACGGTCATCGTCAACCCGACCATCGCCTATCGGATCAGCGATAAGCTCGGGCTCGGCTTCGGCGTCTCCTACATCAGTTCGACCCTGACCCTGGACCTCGTCCGCCGAGTCTCGTTCGGACCCTATGGGGCCTACGACGTCCCGGCCTCCGTGGACGGCGCGTCCGGCAGCCAGATCTCCTGGAACGTCGGCCTTCTTTACAAGGCGGATAAATTCTCGTGGGGGCTGAATTACCGGAGCGGCTTCTCGGTCAAGTACGAGGGCGACCTCAAGCTCGACTCGGTCAACGTCCCGACGCCGCTCAAGGGGTACATCCCGGCCACAAGCAAGGCCGATACGACCTTCAATTTCCCCAATATCATCGGCCTCGGCATCGGCTACCAGCTGACGCCCAAATTCCTCGTCTCGTTCGACCTCCACTATTTCGGCTGGAGCACTTACGATCAGTACAAGATCAATATCGATTATCCCGACCCGCTGCCCGATCCCGAACCCGAGGTCGTCGGAGAAAACTTCAAGGACTCGGTCATCTTCCGGGGCGGCCTCGAGTATAAGCTCAACGACGCCTTGACCCTCCGCGGCGGCTTCCTCTACGATCAGACGCCCCAGCCCGAGGAGAGCGTCGATCCCAACCTGCCCGACGCCAACCGGATCGCCCTCATCGGAGGCTTCGGCTACAGCTTCGGCAAGTTCCGGATCGACCTCGGCTACCAGTACGAAATCTTCAGCGACCGGAAAAGCCCCAACCGGGACGTCTACTTGTTGCCCAACGGCTTGAACCTGGGCGAGGGCACCTATTCCACGTCGGCTCAGCTCATCGGTATCAACTTGAGTTATCGCTTTTAGTGGGATATAATTCGCTCAGGGAGGAAATCACATGGCGTATCAATTCACGAATTCCAGAGGCGCGACGTATTTCTTGCACTCCAAGGACGTCACCCTCAAGGGCGGGCGAATCCAGAAGATTTTCTATTTCGCCAAGGTGGCTGGCCCCAACGCCATCGACGCCGTCCCGGCCGGTTATATCGCGGAAGAGACCAAGAAGACCGGCATGCCCATCCTGAAAAAGGCGGTTGTCGTCTAACGCCCAAAGAATTCCTCTGATATCTCCGGGGCGCCTTTCCCCTTCATTAAAAGGCCGACAGGGGGGAGCGGATATAATATGCCGCTCCCCCCTGTCCGTTACGGGCCGACCGCCCTGAATATTATGGTGGCATGCGCGGCGGGATTTTTTGTATACTCTGGGCATGACATCCTTTCGCCGAATCCTTGTCTGGGGTCTTATCCTCTGTTCATTGACCGCGGCCGCGGCCTGCCGCAAGAAGGAGGTCGGCCCGCCTTCCTCGTCCGGCCGGACCCTCGACATCGCCGTCATCCCCAAAGGGACGACCCATGAGTTCTGGAAGGCCATCCATTCCGGGGCGGCCCGGGCCGGCCGCGAGCTGGGCGTCAAGATCCTCTGGAAGGGGCCTCAGCGGGAGGATGACCGGGCCCAGCAGATCACCGTGGTAGAGGATTTCATCAGCCGGGGCGTCGACGGCATCGTCCTGGCCCCCCTCGACGATCGGGCTCTCTGCGCCCCGGTCCGGGACGCGGTTCGGGAAGGCATCCCCGTCGTCATCATCGACTCGGGACTACAGGGGAGCGATTTCATCAGCTTTGTCGCGACCGATAATACCAAGGGCGGCGTCCTGGCGGCCCGGCGGCTGGTCGAGATTTTGGGAGGATCGGGGGACATCTTCCTCATCCGCTATCAGGAAGGATCGGCCAGCACGACCGAGCGGGAACAGGGATTTCTCGACACGATGATGAAGGACTATCCCGCGATCCGCATCCTGGTCAAGGACCAGCATGCGGGGACGACGACCGAAAGCGCCTACCAGTTGGCCGAGAACCTCCTCGGCCGCTTCCCGGACGTCGACGGCATTTTTTGCCCCAACGAGTCAAGCACCTTCGGGACACTGCGCGCGCTCCAGGAGTCGGGCCTGGCCGGCAAGGTCAAATTCGTCGGCTTCGACTCGAGCCCCAAGCTCGTCCAGGGGCTCCGCGACGGCCACATCCACGGACTCGTCCTTCAGAACCCGACCCGGATGGGCTACCTGGGGGTCGTCCTAGCGGTCAAGCACCTGCGGGGAGAAACCGTCGAAGCGCGCATCGATACGGGCGTCACGATCGCGACCGGGGAGACCATGGATACGCCCGAGATTAAAGCCCTCCTCGAACCCGAGTTCTTCCAGGACCGCGACTGACCGATGACCCGCTCTCCGGCCGACGACCTCGTCCTTCGGATGGAGGACATCTCTAAGAGCTACGGCGCAACCTGCGCCCTCGCCGGGGTCCGATTCGAGCTCCGCCGGGGCGAGGTCCACGCCCTGCTCGGCGAGAACGGGGCGGGCAAGAGCACGCTGGTCAAGGTTCTGAGTGGAGCCGTCCGGCCCGACGCCGGCCGCATGTCGATCGGAGGCGTCCCCTATCTCCCGGCCGGCCCCATCGACGGGAAGCGCTGCGGCGTCAGCATGATCTACCAGGAGCTGACCCTCTGCCCTCACTTGACCGTCGAGGAAAACATCATGCTCGGAAAGGAGCCCCGGCGCCGGGGCGTCGTGAGGCCCGCCGAGATGAGGCGGAGGGTCCGGGAGGTCCTGGATTTCATGCGCCATCCCGAGATCGCCGCCGAGGTCCCGGTCCGGAAGCTGAGCGTGGGCGCCAAGCAGATCGTCGAGATCGCCCGGGCCCTCGTCGACGAGGCGCGGATTTTGGTTATGGACGAGCCGACCAGCAGCCTGACCCTCGATGACAGCGAAGAGCTGTTCCGGATCATTCATAGACTCAAGGAGCGGGGTGTCGCCATCATCTACATCAGCCATTTCCTGGAGGAGGTCCGGCGGGTCGCCGACGTCTTCACGGTCCTCCGCGACGGCCGGAATGCCGGCTCGGGCCGGATGGCGGACGCCCCTCTCGAGGCGATCATCCGGATGATGGTCGGCCAGGAGTTCAAAGAGCTTTTCCCGCGGATCCCCCACGACATCGGAGAAGTCCTCCTCTCCCTCGACGGGCTCAAGGGGCGGGCCATGCAGGCCGAGATCGGACTGGCGCTGCGCAAGGGAGAGATCCTGGGGATCGCGGGCCTGATCGGTTCGGGGCGGACCGAGACCTTGCGGGCCGTGTTCGGCCTGGACCCGATCGAGCGGGGCACCGTTACGATCGGACGCGTCCGTTTCGAGGCGGGGCAACCGTGGGAGCGGATCGAGCAGGGCTTGGGACTTCTCAGCGAGGACCGCCAGGGCGAAGGCCTGGCGCTGTCCCAGTCGATCGCCGACAATGTGACCCTGAGCCGGCTGGGGCCGTTCAGCCGATCCGGGGTCCTCTCGCTCGGCCGGCGCCGCGAGGTCGTGGCCGGGCTCATGGAACGGGTCAAGGTCAAGGGGCGGCATCCCGGCGAACCCGTGGCCGTCCTTTCCGGAGGGAACCAGCAGAAAGTCGCGCTGGCCAGGCTCCTCCACCAGGAGGCCGACATCCTCCTTCTGGATGAGCCGACCCGGGGCATCGACGTCATGAGCAAAGCCCAGATCTACGAGTGGATCGGGCGGCTGGCCGCTCAGGGCAAAGCCGTCCTGTTTGTCTCTTCCTATCTTCCCGAGCTCCTGGGGGTTTGCGACACGATCGCCGTCTTCCATCGGGGCCGGGTCGTGGACAGCCGGCCGGCCTCGGCCTGGGATGGCGCGGGTATTTTACAGGCCGCCGCGGTCGGACGGACCGGAGCGGACCGAGAAGAGGCGAAACCATGAGCGGACACGATAAAGCGCGGATCAAGATCCTCCTGAACTGGCTGGCCCCGTTCCTGGGGCTGATTCTGGTTATCGCCCTCTTTTCCCTGATGCCCGAGGTTCGGGAGCGCTTCCTGCGGCCCGCCAATTTCAAGAGCGTGGCGACGCAGTCCGTCATCGTCGCCCTGGGCGCGCTGGGGATGACCTTCATCATCATCAGCGGCGGGATCGATCTGTCGGCCGCCTCCAACATCGCCCTGTCGAGCGTCGTCGTCGCCTACGCCGTCAACGTGGGCGCGCCGCCCCCGGCCGCCCTGGCCGCCGGGATCCTCTGCGGCGGGCTGGTCGGGTTCGTCAACGGCGGGCTGATCACGACCCTGCGTCTCGTCCCCTTCATCGTGACATTGGGGATGATGGGGATCGCCCGCGGCGTCGCCAAATGGATGGCCGGCAACCAGAAGATCGACGCCCCGCTGACTTGGATCAACGGGCTCATGGCTAAAAGCCCCCGGCCGAGCTGGCTCCTGCTGGCCCCGGGCGTCTGGCTGATGATCGTGTTCGCGGTCCTGATGGCCTTTGTCCTGAGGCGGACCGTGTTCGGCCGCCATGTCTTCGCCATCGGCTCGAACGAGGCCACGGCCCGGCTCTGCGGGATTCGGACGCGGCGGGCCAAGGTCCTCATCTACTCGCTGTCCGGGCTTTTCTGCGGACTGGCCGGGGTCATGGAGTACTCGCGGCTGACCGTCGGAGACCCGACCGTGGCCGTCGGGCTCGAGCTCGACATCATCGCCGCCGTCGTCATCGGGGGGGGGAGCCTGGCCGGCGGCGAGGGGAGCATCCTGGGGACTTTAATCGGAGTCTTCATCATGTCCTTCCTCCGCAACGGCTGCACGATGATGGGCTGGCCGAACTACATCCAGGAAATCATCATCGGCGCCATCATCGTGGCGGCTGTCGGCTTGGACCAGGTCCGCCACCGGCGGGCGGCATGAGGGCTTGATGCCGCGGCCCGTCCGGATCATCCATGCCCGGGCGCCGCTCCGCGTCAACGACATCGGCGGCTGGACCGATACTTGGTTCGCCCGGAAGGGCCGGGTCTTGAACCTGGCCGTCGGGCCCCCGGTCGAGGTTCAGGTCAAGGCCGTCCGGAACGAGCGAAAAACCCAGGGCGGGCCGCGGATTCTCGTCCACGCCGAGAACTACGGGCAGTCCTTTCGGGTCGATCCCGACAGGCCTTCGACGTCCCTCCACCCCCTTATCCAGATGTCCATCCAAGCGGTCTCCCCGCCCCGGGAGCTGAGCCTCGAAATCCGTCTCCACTCTCCGGTCCCGGCCGGAATATCGACCGGGACATCGGCCTCGGTCTGCGTCGCGCTCCTGGGCGCCCTCGATTTCCTGGGGGGCGGGCGGCGCGGGCCGGCCGGACTGGCCGCGCTGGCCCATCGCGTCGAGACCGAAAAACTCGGCCGGCAGAGCGGAATCCAGGACCAGATCAGCGCCGCTTACGGCGGGATTTGTTTCATCGACATGAAAGGCTACCCCAAGGCCGAGGTTGAAAGGCTCCGTCCGGACCAAGCCTTTGTCAGGGAGCTTGAGAGAAGGCTCTGCCTCGTCTACCTGGGCCGCCCCCACAGCTCGTCGGACATCCACGAGAGCGTCATTGACCGGCTTGAGAAAGAGAAAGGCCGCTCCGCGGCCCTCGTGCGTCTGGCCGGACTCGCCGCCCGGGGACGGCGGGCGCTCCTCGGGGGCGACCTGGAGGCCTACGGCGGGATCATGATCGAAAACAACGAAGCCCAGCGAGCCCTCCATCCCCGGCTCGTCTCGGAGCGGGCCGACCGGGTCATCGCGATCGCCAAGAAGCACGGCGCCTCCGGCTGGAAGGTCAACGGCGCGGGCGGAAAGGGGGGGTCGCTGACCGTCCTCGCCTCTCCCGACGACGGGATGAGGCGCCGCATGGTCGCAGCCGTCCTCGGGCTGGGCGGGGGCATCCGGCACCTCCCGATATGGCTATCCTCGGCAGGCTTCGAAGCCTGGGAAACATGACCCCTTACATTGCCAAGAAATCGGCCGGGCCCTTGTCTAAACTATTGCGGAAACGACACAAAGGAGGCACACAATGAAAAGTCGTACCCTGAGCGCCATGGCTCTCCTGGCGATCATGACTGTGCTTGTCTTCCCCCTCCAGGGGCAGACGGAGCGAAGGCCTTTACGGATGATGGTCCGGGATATCCTGGACTTGACTCCGGAGCAGGAGGCCAGGTTCGATGAAATAGCGAAAGCCCGCCGGGCGGAGCGTCAGAAGGCCGGGCTGCGGCAGCGCGGCGAAATGCGAAAGATCCTGACTCCCGCACAGCTCAAGAAGCTGGACGAGTATAGGGATTCCTTCCGGGACAGAGGACGGAGCAACCGGATGAGGGCTTTCGGCCGCCGAATGGGGCGGTTCGGCGGAGGCTTCCATGGACGGTGCTTCCGCTTCCATCGCCGCTGGCGGTAGGCCCCGTTTTTTTTGGGTTTTGATTCAACTGTCACATGGCAAGGACACTTCGGCCGGGACCGGTCCATACTCTCCGGAGGAGGGAGATGGCACGCTTTTTGCTTTTTATGGGGGCGGATAGGAGGCCAAGATGAAAAAATTAGAGGCTTTCGCAATCGGAATCCTCGTCGTATTCCCCCTGGCGATCCTGGCCCAGGATGAAGGGTATTATGACCGCAGCTACGCCAGGATGAGCTATGTCAAGGGGGACGTGTCCGTCCAGAGAGCCTCGGACCAGGGATTCGAGCAGGGCGAGGTCAACCTCCCCCTCGTCCAGGGCGACAAGCTGGGAACCCGGGACGGCCGGGCCGAGATCCAGTTCGGAAAATCGAACTACCTCCGGATTGACGCCAACACCCAGCTCGATTTCAAAGGCCTGCCCCAGCGCGACGGCGATGCGACCAGTCTTCACCTTCTGGCCGGCCGTATCTACCTTCGGGTCGCGTTCTTAGACCGGGAGAAGGCCTTCGAGATTCACACCCCGGACGCGTCGTTCTACGTCCTCGACCAGGGGCTCTACCGGTTCGAAGTCAGCCAGAACCGGGAAACCGAGGTCTTCGTCTTCGACGGCTCTCTCGAAGCGGCCGGTCAAGAGGGCTCGGTCCAGGTCGGCCGCAACGAGCGGTTGACGGCCGTCAACGGCGATCTGCGATCGCCCAGCAGCGATTATGTCGTGACTCGGGATGATTTCGCCGAATGGAACGCCGACCGGGACGAACTCCACAAGCCCCGGGCTTCGACCCGCTATCTCCCCGAGGAGATTAACGAGTACCAGGATGAGCTCGATGCCAACGGACATTGGACCTACGAGCGGCCTTACGGCTACGTCTGGGTCCCCTATATCTCCGATTCCGGCTGGAGGCCTTACTATAACGGTCGCTGGGTCTGGTACCCGATCATCGGCTGGACTTGGGTTTCCTACGAGTCCTGGGGCTGGTGCGCCTACCACTACGGCCGCTGGCACTGGAGGCTCGGCCTCGGCTGGTATTGGATTCCGACCCATCATTGGGGTCCGGCCTGGGTTCATTGGTGGTCGGATTATGATTACTGCGGCTGGAGCCCGCTCGGCTGGTACAACTCGCCGATCGTCGTCATCAACAACTACTTCTACGACCGCTATGATCATCGTGACTACCCGTTGAATTCCCGGGCCCTGACGGTTGTCCGCCGAAACCAACTCCAGTCGCGCCAGATCGCTCGTGACGCGCTGAGCGCCGACCGGATCAAGCTCGTGAACAAGGTTTCGCTCCGGGCTCAACAGCCCGATATCAAGCCCGTCGTCGACCGGGCGGGCTTGGACCAGCGCATCGGGGCGAAGAACCTCGCGCGCCAGGACATCCGCGACGTTCAGAAAAGTTTCACGCCGGGAGGGATTCGGCTGGACCGGTCCCGGCTCATCAACGACGTTCGGAACAAGGGAGCGGTCGATTCGTTCGACAAGACGGCTATTCGGGAAAGGGGCCTGAATGCGAGCCCGCGGGATATCCGCGGCTCCGGCCAGACCGGGACTCCGCGCCTTCTCAACAAAGAAGGATTTAAGACCTATCCTTCCCGGACTTCTCCCTCCTCCTTGCGATCGGACCTGTCCCAGCGCCGCGACGAACAGTCTTCGACTCCGGGCCGTTACGCTCCGCGCGAGTTAAACACAGATCGGTCCCCGCGAACCTATGAATCGCGCGAGCCCCGGGCCTCTTCGGACGCCCTCGGCGGCCTCCTGCGGACGTTCCGGAGCCGGATATCCGAATCCGCGACCCGGAGCGGGGAGAGGGATTCGATTGACCTGACATCCCCGCGAACCCGGTCCTCTAACGACGTGGAGCGCCGTCCCGAGATCCGGTCCAACCGCGATTCCGACGGCCCGTCCTATTCGAGGTCATACTCCTCCACCTCCCGAGAGTCTTCTTCGTCCTCATCGTCGAACCGTCCCAGTTACTCTCCGCGTGCCCGGGAGTCCTCCCCCTCGTCGTCATCGAGCCGTTCCAGTTACTCTCCCAGCTCCTCCTCCTCCGGCTCCCGCTCTTATTCCTCCCCCTCGCGGAGCTCGGGATCGTCCTCCCGGTCCGTGTCGTCCGGCCGCATCCATAAGAAATAGGCGGCCGGCTTTTCCATAATCAGGGGGGCGGGAACGAATGCCCGCCCCCTCAACTTTCTTCTTTACTTTTAGCCCCCGGAATGGTATAAAAAGAATTCCATTATCCGGCGGGATCATGAACGACGAATTTTAGGGAGGTCAAAGCTATGAGGAAAGGACGCGCCTCTGCAAAGATAACCCTTATCGGCCTGGCGGCGTTGGCCGTTCTGCTGGTCCTCTCGGCCGCCTGCTCCAAAAAGGCGGAGCCGACGGCGGCCGCGGCGGAGCAGGTTCCAACCGTCAAGGAAGGCAGCAACGAGTTCCAAGGAGCGGTCAAATTTGCCCTGGGCAAATACGTTTATATTCCGGCCGCTCAAGGTTTCGACATCGTTGTCGCCGGCCAGGTCAATACGGCCGCCCTGATCGGCAAGGAGGCCAAAGTCAAGGGGCTGTTCGATTCCAAACGCCCCACCATCCTGGTCGCCGAGACGATCGAGGTCAAAGAGGGCGGAAGCTACAAGCCCTTCTACAGCCAGAAGGCCGCCCCGAATCTGCAGGATTATCTGGACCCCGCGTCCCGGGACGCCTATGAGGCCCTCAAGGGTCTTGTCCCCAACAAACCCGAGGGCTGGGAAGGCAAAGCCAAGATCAAGGTCTACGGCAGGCTTGTCCAGGGCGAACCGAGCGGCATCTCGATGAGCGACGAAAACGGCAAAGAGACGGGCAAGATCGTCGTCGACGCCGTGTCCGAATACGCCCAGTACTACATCAAGAAGCTGAGGCTGTTCGACAAGTTCTGGTTTTACCTCAATGCCAAGGAATCCATCGACGCTAAAAGCCGCGTCAAGACCAAGGAACTCTTCCGCGCCGACATCGTTTTCGTCGGCTTATTCTGAGTTTTTTCCCCAGCCGAATCCCACTAATGACTCGACGAGCCGCAGCCCGGCCGGAATGTCCTTCCCCAGATCAAGACGGAGAACGCGCCGTCCGGCCGCTCGCAGAGCCTCGAAATCCCCCATCGCCTGAGAGGCTTTGAGCGTTCCGAAGCTGAGGGATGAGCGGGTTTCTCCGGCCCCGTCGGGGATGGGAACGTCCTCGGCGTCGCCGGCCGTGAGGATGACGAATAGTCCGCGGCCGGCGTCCCCTTTGTGAAGTTGCCCCGTCGAGTGGAGATAGCGCGGGCCCCATCCCCAAGTCGAGACCAGTCCCGTCCGCTCCCGGATCGCCCCCGCCAGGCGGCGGACCAGGGCTTCGGTCTCGGGCGCCGGGGGCAGAAAAGCGAGCAGTCCCGCGTAGTCGCCCGGCCGGGCGAGTTCGAGGAAACGGCGAAGTTCCGCCTCGAGCCCCGGCGCGGAAGAGTCGCCGGAGAGCGAAATCCCGTTCTCGACCAGAGTGGGGGAGGCTTCGGGCCAAGCGCCCCGATCCTTGAAGGCACGAACCAAATCCCCGGCGATTTTTTTGGACGATTCCACGTCCGGCTGGTCGAAGGGATTGACGCCGAGGACATGCCCGGCGACGGCCGTGGCCATTTCCCAGAGAAAGAATTGTCCGCCCAGTCCGTATCGGTCCGGGACCGAAAGGACGCAGTGGGGAACGCCTTGGGCGGCGAGGGCCCCGAGTCCGGCGTCCAAGCCGGGGTCGTTCTCGAGCTTCAGGACGACGAAGAAGCGGTCGACGCCGATGGCCTTATCGGCAAGAGGCGTCTCCTCGATGACCGGAAGGATTCCCCGGCCTCCCTTCCCGGTGCTTTCGGCGACGAGCTGCTCGAGCCAGGCGCCGAACGGCCGAATCTGCTCGGAGACGAGGAGGGACAATTTATCCCGGCCTTCCCGGGCCAGGACGGCCAGGAGCGTTCCCAGCAGGATTCCGGGATTGCGCGACGGCTCTTCCTCCCGGCAGAGGTCGGCTGCCCGGATTCCCTCATTGAGGAGACGGCGGACATCCAGCCCTTTGAGCGCGGCCGGAAGCATCCCGAACGGCGAGAACACGGAGAAGCGTCCCCCGATCGCCGGATCGCCTGGGATGATGGCGCGAAAGCGGAGGGCTTGGGCTTCATGCTCGAGCGGCGTCCCGGGATCGGTCAGGGCGATGAAGGAGCGGCCGGCGCCCTCCTCGCCCGCGAGTCCCGAGACGAGGTTGTGGAAATAGCGAAAAAAAGAATTCGTCTCGATCGTCGTCCCTGACTTCGAGGAGACGAGAAAACGCGTGTGCTCGAGGTCGAGCCTGCGGGCGGCGGCCAGGATGGCGGCCGGGTCGGTGCTGTCGTGGATCGAAAGCTCACAGGCGCCTTCGCCGGTCGCAAAGACGAGTCCCAGGACCTCGGGCGCCAGGCTCGATCCTCCCATGCCCAGGACGACGGCCTCCCGGTATCCTTCCCTGCGGACGTCCCGGGCCAACGCTTCGAGCGTCGGAAGATCGCGCAAGGAATCCTCGGCCGATGCCAGCCAACCGAGCCGGTTCGCGATCTCGTCCGGCTCCCTGCCCCAGACGGTCCAATCTTTGTTCCAGATGCGGCGGATGACGCCCGCCGAAGCGATCCCGGCCAAGGCGGCGCGGACGGCGCCTTCATGAGCGGTCAGGTTCGCCGTCCGGAGATCCATCGGCCCCTCCTCTCAGCGCACCATCTCGATCATGGCCTCGATTTCGTCGATGAGCCGGAACGGGTTGCCGGCGAAACCGGTCGTCTTGAAACGGATCCGGCCCTTGCCGTCGATGACGAACTTGGTCGGGATGCCGTCGACCTTGTAGGCGTCGATCACGGCGTTGTCGAGGTCGAGAAGCACCCGGAAGGGATAGCCGGTCTTGACCATGAAATCGATGGCGTTTTTCTTTTTATCGGCGGCCCGCTCCCAGGAATTGACGAAGAGAAATACGACGCCCGGGTCGTCCTTGTGATTCTCGATGGCGCGCTTCATGGCCGGGAAGGAGCTGAGGCAGGGCGCGCACCAGGTTGCCCAGAAATCGAGGACGACGACCTTGCCCCTCAACTCGGACAGGGTGACCCGGTTTCCCTCGAGGTCCTCGAGGCCGAATTCAACCCCCGGAATATCGTTGAGCTGGGGCTTGAGTTCGGCCAGGAGCTTGGCGTGGGCCCGCTCTTCGAGCCCGCCCAGATAGGCGTCGAACCCGGCGTCGTTCCCCTGCTTCTTGATATAGGCTTGGCGCAGATAGTCCTTGAGCTTGGCCGTGCCGTTTCCCGTGGAAATGAAAGGCTCCATCTCGGCCATGGCCGCGGCCGGGTCGCTTCCCGGGACCAAGACGAGGAGCTCGGCGTAGCGGGTGTTGAGGCTGGCGTTCCGGCCGTTCGTGCGCTGGACGGCTTCTTTAAAAGCTTGGACGGCTTCCGCCGCTTTGTTGACGGCCAGGAGAGACTCGCCCCGGGTGGCCAGGGCCTCCCCGAGGTCGGAATCCCGTTCCTTCGCCCATTCCTCCTCGGTCAAGTAAGAGGGCTTTTCGTCGGCCGTATGCTGCTTCCGGGCCAGATCCACGGCCCGGGCGGCGAGTTCGGCGGCCCGGCCGGCGTCGAGCTTGTTCTTCAGGAAGTCCGAGGAAAGGGCCGCGTAGACGCTCCAGGCCACTCCGTCCGCATTCTTAAGGAAAAAATCGGCCGCCTTTTTGAAATCCCTTGCGCCGCGGTAGGCGCCGACCAGGCCCTGGATGAACTGGGGGAGGAGGGCGCTTCCGGGAAACTCCGCCTGGAACCGTTCGAACAGGACGGCTTTCTTGGCACGGTCGGTTTCCTTGGAGAATTCCTGGAAGCGCTCGACCTGGACGAACTCCCCCTTGGGATCTTTCTCGCGCAGGAGGGCGGCGAAGCGGTTGGATTCGTCGGGCCGGTTGAGCCTCGCCATCCAATACTGGAGAAGGCTCAGGTCCTCGACGCCGGGGTCGGGCCGGGCGGCCAGCGCCTCGAGCTCCCGTGCGATCTGGGCCTTGCCTTCCTCCTTTTTAAGCCGGGCCAGGAGGCTGAAATAGGGCGGCAGGTAATCTTTCTTGACTTCGGGGTGAAGCGCGAATTCCTTGTCGAGCAGGGCCAGGGCCAGGTCCTGGTCCGTGTTGATACCGATGAGATCATTCCCCCAGGTCGAATAGGCCTCGGCCAGGCCGGCGAAGCTTCCCGGGACGGGATTGCCTCCGGCGTCGGCGAAAGGCGTCGCGTAGCCTTTGCGGCCGTTATTGTCGATGCTGTCGCCGGCCTGGAATTTGAGGATCATCCCCCGGGCGGTCGGGGCGGGGCTTAAGGTCGCCTTCCAGACCGAGCCCTCTTTCGTCATGGGCAGGGTCCTGGCCTCGGGAGATCCTTTTGTATAGATATAGGCGATGCAGAGGATGGAGGCCGCGTTCTTGAGGGGCGTCCCGGCCGAGTTGTAGGAAATGGTCACCGGCATCCCGGCCCGCGGCTGGGCGGGGTCGAACTTGACGGCCTCGTTCTTATCGGCCGCGCTCCCGTCTTTTGTCTTTGCGCAGCCGCCGGCCCACAGGATGATCGCTACGGCCAGCAGCAGAGACCAGGTTTTTTTCATGAGACATCTCCTCGGCTCGGGGGGTCCTTCTATTAAATCAGAATCCCGGCCCGACATCAATCGAGGAGTTGGCGGGGGAAGTTTTGGACGAGCCGTCAGCCGTTCTTCCGCTTGGCCTCGTAGACCCCCTCGGGCTGGATGAACTCGAGTCCGCTGACGGCGCCCTTGGCGTCGGTCAGGAACCGGACGCTGATGACCTTGACCTGCTTGAGGGTGAACTCACCGCCCAGGTCGGGCACGAGCTCGTATTCGGGCTGGCCGGGCAGCGAGGCGGTCAGGATATTCCCTTTAAGGCTGATGGTCACGGTCTGGCTGACGAGTTGGTAGCTCCCGGTGAACTGTTTCAGGTAGTCCGGATCGAAGAAGCGCGCCTCGGGCTTCTTCTTGAAAACGATCTCGTCCACGGAGGGTTCGAGGACGGCGACGAGCTCGGCGACCCGGCCGTTGAGGTCGGTCCGGAAGCTGATCTTGAAGTCCGTGAAAGTCGGGTCCTGGGCTTTGACGCCGTTGAACGTGTCGTAGTGCCAGTGCTCGAACGGATTCGAGATCCCGTTGTAGGTCACGACGAGCTGGCTCCCCTGGATGGCGACTTTGGCCTCTCCATAGCCCGGGTGGCTGTAATCGCCCGCATAGTCGGCCAGGGGGTGGGAGGGCTTTGTTCCCGGGACCTTGCGGGTCGCTTTCTTTTCGCCCGCCTTTTTTTCGGCCTCCTCGCCCTCCTGCCGCCGCTTGGCCGCCTCGGCGATCCAGTCCTTGGGCTCGAGGCCCAGGATGCGGTCGACCGCGGTCCGGATCAGGAGCTCGGGGAGGGGCGTTCCGTTCATATTGGACAGGACGACGAAGCCCAGCCCGTCGTTGGGGAAGAAGCTGACCATGGCCGAGAATCCGTCGATGTTGCCGCCGTGGTGGACGCGGCGCCGGCCTTTATAGACGTCGCTGAACCAACCCAAGGCGTAGGCCGTCGCCAGGACTTCGGGTGTACTGCCCGCGACGCCGGTTGCCATCTGGGCCGTGTGCATGTCCTCGACGGTCCGGGCGTTGAGGAGTTGGGTGCCCTCGTGCTTGCCATTATTGAGATGGACGATGACCCACTGGGCCATCTCGTTGACGCTCGAGTTGATGGATCCGGCCGGACCGACGGTCGTGATGTCCCGGAAGGGGATCTTCTTGAGCCCCTTGTCCTCGGAGAGATAGGGGAAGGCGAAGTCGCTGTCCTTCTGGGATTCGAGGACCGAGAAATTCGCCCGCTTCATCCCCAGCGGCTCTAAGACGAGCGTCCGCACCGCCTCCTCCCATTTTTTACCGGTCAGGGTCTCGAGGAGGTACCCGGCGGTCAGGAACATCAGGTTGTTGTACTGAAACTTGGCTCTGAGGTCGGCCGAGGGCTGGAGGAAGGCCAGCCGTCGGACAAGGTCCTCGCGGGAAGCGGTCAGGTTGTTGTACCAAACCAGGTCGTGGCGGGGCAGGCCGGACCGGTGGGTGACCAGGTCGCGCGGAGTCAAGCGTTCCCCGGCCTCCCGGTCGTAAAGCCGGAACCAGGGGATGTAGGTCCGGACCGGCTTGTCCCATTCGAGCTTGCCTTCGTCCACGAGCTTCCCCAGGGCGAAGACGGTGAAGGCCTTGGAGGAGGAGCCGATGGCGAAGATCGTGTCGGGGGTGGCCGGGGGCTTGTTCTCGACATCCTTGAACCCGAAGCCCTTGGCGTAGATGACCTTGTCGTCCTTGACGACGGCCATGGCGATCCCCGGGACCTTAAGGGCCGAGAGCCCCTGCTCGACGACCTTCTCGAAACCGGCCAGCGCGGCCAGGGCCTTGCCGGCGGAATCGTCGCCCCTCTTTATCGAGAAGGGAAAGGATTGGCCGCCCTGGGCCATCTGGCCCGCGATCTTGATGCCGTCAGGGCTGAATTCGCCCTTGAAGGTCGGGCTCCCCGGCACGTCCTTGATGGCGAACGTGACTTTGACGCCATCGACGGCGATCCCGGTCAGGGGGAGGTTCCGTGCGTTCTGGGCCGGTATCGTGATGTCGCCCTTCCAGGCGCCGGCCTCGAGGACAAAGTCGAGGTCGATGGCCAGGGTCGAACCCGGGATCTCAATGGACCCTTCCCAATGGCCGGCCAGGGAGGGCGGCTCGGCGGCGCGAAGGGCGCCGGATGCCATGAAGGCGACCAGAATGATCAGGACGGCGGACGGGCGGCGGTGTTTCATGGAGACCTCCTCGGAGGATATTTCATTAAGTATCAGAAGCGGTCCGCTTTGACAAGCCATCTTCTCATACGGATGTCAGCGGCTTCAAGTTCCCTGCTCTCCCTTGACCCGTTCGCCAACGCTAAGCCCCGCCTTTCAAGGCGGGGACGAGAAGCGACACTTTTGTACTCAGCCCCTTTAAAGGGGATGGGGCTGAGTGGGCTCAGGGTTAACCCCGAACAAGCCCCGGCATTCATGCACTCACGAACCGGAAACGGTTCATGAGTACCGGCGCTCCAATGAGCATTAGTCCGTGGAGCTTCTGCCGGGGAGCAGCCTTGCAGCACACATAAGCCGTAAACGGCTTATGAGTACTGCGAAACGCCTGCACTCAGGGCTTCCATGAGGTAACATGATAGCGAAACGCACCTCCCTGACGGGTAATGCTATGATAGATTACACGTCGACTCAAATTCTTTTAAGGAGGTGCGCAAATGTATTTTATCGGTGTCGACCATCACAAGCAAGCC
>JALHUR010000088.1 GCA_022867325.1 Candidatus Aminicenantota bacterium
GCGACGCGGTCAATTTTTCGGTTTGTTCCCGGTCTGGCTTCGCTTCCCCCGGCACCAGGTGCACGGCCATGTTCCGGCCGTTTTTCTTCGCGTAATACAGGGCTAAATCAGCCAAAAGCACGACTTCTTCAAAGCTCAGATGCATGGGCACGTCGTTATAAAAAGGAAACTGGGAATATCCGATGGAGCATGTTCTTTTCATCTGCGGGTTTTTCATTTCCTTGTCGATCTGACCCAGACCCTCTTTCAGTTTTACGGCAATTGCCGGCAGGAAAGCCGGATCCGCGTTTCTGAGGATGATCAGAAATTCCTCCCCCCCGTAGCGGATGACTTCATCATCACTTCGGAGATGCGCCTTCATGATCTTGGAAAACTGGACAAGCCATTTGTCGCCGATATCATGCCCGAATTCGTCGTTCAAGGTTTTGAAATAATCGATATCCACCATCATGACGCCGTAGACATTAAAATCCTCGTTCCGCCGGCGGCTGGCGTTTTTTTTCAAGAGATAACATTTCTTCTTGAGAAAGTTTTCGATGTCTTCCGCCAGGACCTCCCGGAGAAAACGGCGGTTCCTCAAGCCGGTCAACGGATCTTTCAGGGATATTTCCTTCAGCTCTTGAGTGCGCGACGCCACGAGATTTTCCAGCTCCCGCTGTCTCCTGGTCAATCGACTGATGCGCCGGCGATAAAAAGTAACGGCCGTCAATACTGCCAGAACGCCGCACAGAAGGATGAACCAGGTTGTTTTCCAGAACGGCGGCATGACGGTGATCCTGAGAGATACGCCGCTCTCATTCCAGACTCCGTCGTTGTTGGATCCCTTGACTTTAAACGTGTATTTTCCGGGAGGGATGCCGGCATAGGCCATGAAGCGGCGATTGCCCACGAAGTTCCATGTCTTATCCAGCCCGACCATCATGTAGGCATACTGGTTTTTTTCCGGGGCGATATAATCAAGAGCCGAGAATTCAAAGGAAAAAACGTTTTGTCCCGGGGACAGCGTGATATTTTCGGTGTCGGTGATCGTTTTGTCCAAGATCACGCGCCGGCCGACCTTCCTGCCGATGGGGACGTCTCGATTAAAGAGCTGAAAACGGGTGAGGACGACGGGAGGGATATGCGGGTTATCTTTGATTTCGTCGGGATAGAAAGAATTAAAGCCGTTGATCCCGCCAAAAAACAATTCGCCGTCGTATCCCTTGCAATAGCTGTAGGTGGAGAATTCATAGCTCTGGAGGCCGTCGTGGATGTCGAAATTCTTGAATTTCTCCTTAACGGGGTTGAAGCGGGACAATCCCCTGTTGGTGGTCACCCAGAGATTGCCATTACCGTCTTCCACAATGGCATAAATGACCCGGTCGGGAAGTCCGTCCTTCTCGGTATAAAAATGGAACGCCTCTTTCTGACGGTCGAATCTGGCCAAACCGGCGGATGTCCCCAGCCAAAGATTCCCGCGGCTATCCTCGCGGATGCATAAGATATAATCGTCCTTGATCCCTTTGGGGTTTTTCGGATCATACTTGTATGCTTTGAACGTTTCCGTGGCAGGATCGAAGCGGTTGAGGCCGCCGCCATAGGTCCAGATCCAAAGGATGTCGGCTTTATCATAATAAAGGGAAAAAATCCGGTAAAAGCTCAAGCTGTTGGGATTGTCCGGGTCCGGAAGGTACCTCTTGCAAAGCCCGCTCTTTTTATCAAAGCGGTTGAGGCTGCCGCCGTCCGTCCCCAACCAGAGATATCCTTTCCTGTCTTCGACGATGGTCCGCACGAAATTATTGCTCAGGCTGTTTGGGTTGCGGGGATCGTTCCTATAACGGACGAATTTGCCTTTTCCGGGATCAAAACGATTCAGCCCGCCAGCGGCGGTGGTGATCCAGTATGCACCCTCGCGATCTTTGAAAATCGAAAAAACCCGGTTGCTGCTGATGCTCTGCGGATCGGCTGTGTTTTCCGTGAAATGAGTAACCTTGCCGGCGGCTCGGTCGATCCGGTTCAAGCCGCCGCCGTCCGTCGCCACCCAAAGGATGTCCTGGCTTTCCTTGTAGATTTGCCGCACCAGGTTGCTGCTTAGGCTGTTGGGGTTGCCCTGCTCCGCCTGGTAGGATTTGAAAATGACCATATTCCTGTGGAACTTGCTTATCCCTCCTGCGTAGGTGCCGAACCAGATATTGCCCGAATAATCGTCCATGATCGTGAGAATACGATTACTGCTCAGGCTGGTTTCATCGTTCGAACTGGAGCGAAAACTGATGAAGGCGTTTTTAGCCGGCAAGAATTGATTGACACCGCCCTGGTTGGTGCCGATCCACAAGACTCCCGACCGGTCTTCGTAAATACAATTAATCCAGTCGTCACTCAGGCTGAATTTATCATTCAAACTATGCCGATAGTGCGCCCACTTTCGCCGGTTGGAGTCGAAACGATTCAGCCCGACCTTGGTCCCCACCCAGAGAACTCCCTGACGGTCCTCATAAAGAGCCAGCACGCTATCGTTGCTAATGCTGTTGGGATCGCTATCGGAATGGCGGAAATGCTCAAACTTGCCGGTCTTCAGGTTCAGGCGATTCAGACCTCCGCCGTCCGTTCCCACCCAAATAAATCCTTCATGGTCCTGCAGAATGGCCCGGACATAATTATGGCTCAAGGCTCCGACATTATCGGTTCCGGCCATAAAGTGGGTGAAACGATTCGTCGCCCGGTCCAGGCGATTGAGCCCCCCGTCCGTGCCTACCCACAGAGAACCGGATGCATCCTCATAGAGGGCAAAGATCCTGTTATTACTCAGGCTGGTGCTTGAGCTTGGTTCGTGCAGATAGGGAATGAAGTGATCCTTTTCCTCGATATAGCGGTTCAGTCCGTTATCCGTCCCCACCCACAGGCTGCCCTTGCTATCGACA
>JALHUR010000089.1 GCA_022867325.1 Candidatus Aminicenantota bacterium
GAAGAGCTTGTCGTGTTGGGCTCCAAACGGCTGACCTCCTACGAGCCATCCACCGGCGAGGAGATATGGTGGGCCGGAGGTTTTGCGGACGAAACGGTCGGTATCCCCGTAACCGGCGATGGGCTTCTGTTTGCTGGCGCCGCGGCCTTGGGTGGGCGCGGAGATGATGAGTTGGATGCAGCTGGGACATGGAAGATCACCGTCGAGAAGTTCGACCGGAACCACGACAATCAAATACAGCGCGACGAAATGACGGAAGGCTTTGCTTTCATACAGCGACCGGAATTGCCCAGAGACAATCCCGGTTATGGATTGCCGGTCAAGGACATGGACACTCTCCTGAGGATCTTCGACCATGATAAGAACAGGATCATCAGTGAAGAGGAATGGATGGAAACGATGTCGGGCTTCGCAGCTCTTAGCCAACCCTACCTGGTGGCGATTCGTCCCGGAGCGATAAAGGATGCCCGTAAATCGCATGTGGCTTGGGAAATTCGGCATGGCATTCCCGAGACACCCTCGCTGCTCTATTGTCAGGGGAGACTCTACCTCTTGCGGGACGGTGGCCTGATCACCTGCCTGGAGGCCTCGACCGGCAAAGAACTCTTCCGGGAACGAATCGGGGCGCCGGGGCAATACATCGCTTCACCCATTGTCGCAGGCGACAAGGTTGTGGTTGCCTCTACACGCGGCATCGTCACGGTCATCCAAGTCGATGACAAACTGAATATTCTGGCGAGGAACGATTTCGCGGAGGAGATATTTGCAACTCCGGCGGTTGTCGAAGACAGGATCTACTTGCGGACAACCGCTCATTTGTATGCGTTGGGCAAGTAAAGTCCACGGGGAAAAAGCAGCGATAGTGTTACTCTGCGTAGAATCTCTTGCGCATTGCTTCAAGAGAGAAGAGATGATGATCTGTGAATACCGGCAAGAGTGCTCTGGCAGTGGAGCCGATGGTACCGGGGGGGCTACTGTGTGATCACCAAAGGCCGAGGTTCACCATCGTCGCCGAACTCAATTCGCAGGAGGCCGGGCCTTTCCTTGAACGGGGCATCTCCGTCGTTGCCGAAGAACGTGCTCCACCACTGTCCCTTCGCGTCCTTGAAGAACATATTGTGCCCGCCATGCGGGACCGCCAGGTAGCGGTCTGCGTAGGGACCGTAGAGATACTTTGAACTGGCGACATAGCAGTGGTAGCGGCCATCGATGAAGTCCGCGCAAGACAGGTAATAGCGGCTGTTAGTCTTGAAGATGAACGCCCCCTCAAAGCCAACGTGGCCGGCATTGGCCGGTTTCAGGAACTTGGGCTCCTCGGCCAAACCGCTCATATCGTCTTTCATGCGCGCGATTTTGCCGTTTTGATAGACGAAGTACACCTTGCCGTCATCATCTCGGAAGAGTGAGGCATCTATCTCGTCGGTAAGCGGGCCGTCGGGTTTGATGTCCACATAGGGTCCCTCTGGTTTACCGGTGGAACTCTTGAATATGCCGGTGCCATGATAGTTCACACAGTAGGCGATCCAGAATGTTTTGTCGAAGTAGTGAATCTCCGGCGCCCAGATAGCCTGATTCTCTCCCTGCTTTTTCTGCCAGGTCATGTCTTTTTCGAACGACCAGACGAGGCCCAGCGGTTCCCAGGTCTTCATATCCTCTGATTTCCACATGCGGATACCTTGATTTGTTTTCCACCAAGTCGGATGGCCGGTGGTGCCCGTGAGATAATACGTGCCGTCAGGTCCGAGGCAAACACTGGTGTCGCGCAGGGGATAATCGAACAGCGGCCTGAGACGGTTCACGCTGGGTGCAGTGGTGAACTTGCGGATGAACGCGATCTCGTCAGAATTCTTTGGCGAGCCATCCTGGCGCAGCAGATCGTGGAACCACACTTGCGGCTCGGGTGCATCCTTCGGCGAGCCCCAGGGATACTGGCACTGGGTACGGCCGTTGACCAGCCCCCAGTTATAGCAACCGACTGTCTCCTGCTTGAAC
>JALHUR010000090.1 GCA_022867325.1 Candidatus Aminicenantota bacterium
AAGACGGCCCAGGGCAGCCACCGAACGGCGTAGAGGAGAAAATCCTGTCCCAGAGAGAGCCGGTATTGTCCGGGGGCCAGGCGGTAATAGAAAAAATTGGAGGTCGTGAAGAACAGGGTGCCGAGAAAAAACAGCCCGGTCAGGATCAGAAATGTCCGCGCCCGCGATCGCAACGCGGATGTCATTGCCGGCTCTTTCTCCCGGCATCCTCGTAAGTGGCCACGGACTCATAGTATGGCATCGCCGGGGGAATTTCAAGCCGCGGTCTTTCCGGCCGTCGCCCATGCCGGCGCTCGGAAATTTACCAACCGATTGGATTTTCAAAAAATTGAATAAACGGCAATGATCCATACATGCCGTAAATGATCATTCGCCGATACCCTCCACCGCCGGCCTGCTTGCGGGCCCTGTTCCAGAGATGGAAGACTCCCGTTTTCCCGA
This sequence comes from Candidatus Aminicenantota bacterium, assembly GCA_022867325.1. Lineage (GTDB taxonomy): Bacteria > Acidobacteriota > Aminicenantia > Aminicenantales > JAFGBC01 > JAFGBC01. The sequence goes on from JALHUR010000090.1 coordinate 442, forward strand.
TACCGACCCGCTGGCATATTTGTTGCATAGATAGATGCCGTGAGGCATTGATGTCCGGCAAAACGCGAAGAGAGATCAGGGCCTCGCGCCCGGCGAGGATCATCCAAGCCGGGCTCGGCACGGAACTTGTTTTTATTGGTTCGCGCCTAAAGCTGTTGAAAGGAGGTGAAACGGCTGGGCCATTAGTGACGCGACATTCATCCTTGACAAGTTGGCGTGCGAATTCAATCCAATAGGAGTAGGAGAATTTATCATGAGCAAACGAATTCTAATTCTGTTGCTGGGCCTGGCTCTGGCCGGCTCCTTGACATTCGGCCAGGTGACCAACGCCCGCATCGTTGGCACCATTACCGACAACGAGGGCAACCCCCTGCCGGGCGTGGCCGTTGAGGCCACCAGCCCCAAGCTCGTCGGCAGGGCCACCACCATCTCCGACGAGAACGGCGTCTTCCGCCTTCTCAACCTGGTGCCCGGCGTCTACAGGATCCAGTACGTCCTGAATGGTTTCCAGACCTTGGTCCGGGACAACATCAGCGTGTCCCTGGAGCAGACGCTCACCCTGGATGTGACCATGGAGCTCGGGGCGATCAACGAGTCGATCGTGGTGACGGGCCAGGCCCCGCTGATCGACATCAAGAACACGTCCAAGGACATGACCATGACCAAGGCCATGTTCCAGGTTCTGCCCAAGGGCCGCGATTTCGCCTCGCTGGTGACCCTCCTTCCCGGCGTCGGCACCGAGAACTTCGCCGGCGGCGTCGACCGGGCCGGCGCGGCGACGCGGGCCGGCGGCCTGTCCGTCGACGGCGCGACCGCGTCGGAGAACGTCTTCTTCGTCGACGGCGTGAACACGACCCACCTCGAAGACGGCACCATGTCCCAGAAAGTCAACTTCGACTTCATCGACGAAGTCCAGGTCAAGGCCAGCGGCTACCAGGCCGAATTCGGCGGCTCCATGGGCGGGGTCATCAATGTGGTGACACGCTCCGGCGGCAACGCGCTGCACGGGGACGTGATCGGCTATTACAGCGGCAGCGGGCTGAGCGGGACGCAGCGTCCCGTTCTCCGCGTCAATCCCCTCGACAACCATGTCGCCGAGTATGTCAACTATCAGTATCAGAACGGAAAAGAGAGGGAAGTGATTCTGGAGGGCGGCCTCAACCTGGGCGGCTATATTTCAAAGGACAGGCTGTGGTTCTTCGGCACTTTCATGCCGGCGCAGCGCGCCCGCACCCGTCCCGTGACCTTCCTCATCGATGATTCTAGGGGCAATTTCGACCGCAAAGATTTGGAATTGAATTACTCCGGGAAGCTCACCGCCCAACCCCTCAGAAACCTGCGCCTCTCGGCCAGTTTTATCAACAATTTCTGGAAATACCGGGGGGGACTCCCGACCGACGACGGGGCGGGCAGCCCGACGGTCGAATGGTCCAAGAACGGCTAAGACTTTCCGAACTGGAGCACCAGCGTGTCCCTGGACTATACCGTGGGCAACAACCTGATGATTAGCGCCCGCGGCGGCTACTTCTTTTCCAACAACAACAACCAGCAGCTCACGCCGTCCGACCCCCTCTGGATGTTCCGCCAGACCAACACCCAGTACGCCGAGATCCCCGCGGACCTGGTCCGGCCCCGCGGCTGGATGAACTACGCCTCGACGCTGGACGGCAATGTCACCAAGAAATACATCAGCGACCGGACGTCCTTCAACCTGGACGTCAACTACTTCCCCAATTTCGCCGGCGAGCACTCCCTGAAGGCCGGCGTCCAGTGGGTCCGCCTCCACGAGGACATCGACAACTCCTTCGCCTACCCGTACATCCGGCTGAACTGGGGCCAGACCTACACCGACCCGAACGACCCCACCAAGCAGTCGCGGGGCCGCTACGGCTACTATGAAGTCCGCGGCGGCATCTCCTCGCCCTACGGGACCTTCGCCGAGGCCCACAGCACGAGCTTGGCCCTCTACCTGCAGGACTCCTGGACGATCGCCGACAGGCTGACCCTCAACTACGGCCTGCGCGTCGAGAGCGAATACGTCCCCAGCTTCAGCGACCTGCCCGAGTACAAGAATATGAAGGCGATCGAATTCAAGTTCGGCGACAAGCTGGCGCCGCGCCTGGGCTTCGTCTATAACGTATTCGGCGATTCCAGCCTGAAGGTGTTCGGCTCGTACGGCGTCTTCTATGACGTGTTCAAGCTCGGCATGGCCGTCGGGTCCTATGGCGGCTTCAAGTGGATCTCCGACTACTATAC
>JALHUR010000091.1 GCA_022867325.1 Candidatus Aminicenantota bacterium
ATGGAGTCTTTCGATTCGTTTCGTAGACGTACCCAGCCGCCCGCTTCCCCCGCATGAAGATTCATTCCCTTGGCCAAGGGAGGTACGCAGGCCTTTCGGGTGTTTCCCAGGAGAGCCTACCCGGTACCGGAGAAAGCCCTAACCCGACTTAGCGGATTCGGCGGATAGTTCACTCGTAATCCCTGTAAAATCAAGCCGAGTCTCCCAAAGGTCTTCACTACAGGAAGCTATTGGATCACTTGGCCCTTGGCCGTCACGCGGGGTGGCGGCTGATTGGGTAATGACAGCCGCAACTGCTTAAGCAACATTTGGAGCTCCGGCTCCGGCTGGGTATACCGCGACATGATCACCTTGCGGCCGTCGGTTGTCGGAAGATGGACATCTATCATCTGGACAGAGCCGAACTTTTCCAGGACAGAGCGAGGGGTTAATCCCGGCGCCAGATCCCGCAAACGCCGCCGCAACGTCACATGCAGGGCATAAGCCATGAAGGCCACAAAGATGTGCGCTTCGATTTGGTCCTCCTTCTGATGATGGATCGGGCGGATCGCCAGGTCTCCCTTCAGGGTTTTGAACGCTTCTTCGACTTGCACCAACTGTGTATAAAATTCCCACATCTCTGCCGGGTCGCGGCCCACCAGGTTCGTTCGCAGTAAATAGCGCCCCTCTCGACGTCGCACCTTTCGCAGCTTGTCTTTGCGCAAGGAGAACTGCCACGGCTCATCCGCTTCGGGAATATCGATTTTCACCAGCCTCCAGGCCGAGGGCGATTGGTGCTGGGCCGCCCCCAGCTTGAGCAGCAGTTGATCCCGGGTGAGCTCCATACCTTTTAACTCCTGCAGTCGCTCCCATAACCGCTTCAGTTGACGCCGCCTCATGGACCGTTCCTTATGGATCCGGTCCCGACTCTGCGCCAGCACATATACCTCGTTGTCTTGAGGCAGCAGCTTGACCTCCACCCCCTCCCGAACCTTATGCCAAGGCTGATCCGTCAGCGCCTTCTCATAACGGCTCAGTCGCCCCTTGGGCGTCCCCACCAGGTAGGAAACTGGCGGGTCGCTCTGGCGCATTTGCTGCAAAACCGCTTCCGTCGGTATCCCTCGATCCATCACCCAGATGCGCTCGGCTTTTCCGTACTGCCCCTCGATTCTCTTCAGAAACCCCGACAACGTGGTATTATCAGCGGTGTTGCCGGCCATGACCTCATAAGCCAGGGGGAACCCCTCCGGGGTTACGATCAGGGCAATGACCACCTGCACGCAATCAAACCGCTTGTCCCGGCTATAGCCATGCTTACGTTTGTCGCCTTCCGGAAAGGGCGGATCGCTCTCAAAATATGTGCTGGTCAGATCGTACAGGAGCACATCAAACTTCGCATTGAACAGATCTTTCCAACGCTGCGTCAGATGATCAAACAGCGCTCCCTTATGCTCCATCAGCCGGTCCAGGCACTCGTAGAGTTTATGGATCTCCGCCAGCTCAAAACCCGCTCCCAAAAGGTCCGCCATCGCGCTCTTCTCATACCAGTACCGATGCAGCCTCCATTCGCTGCCGGGCTCCATCAGACGATAACAGCAAAGCGCCTGAACGATCAGATCCCAACGCGTCCCCTTGCGGCTCGGCGGTAACCTCTC
>JALHUR010000092.1 GCA_022867325.1 Candidatus Aminicenantota bacterium
CATCAGAGAGAGACCCACGACAAACCCGGAAGCCCCAATATTTGGGGTCAAACCTACACTATTGCACTTAGTGTACACGCCCTTTGTGCACTTTGTGACAAAGTGTAGGTTTGACCCCGGTTCAGCTCCGCGGCAGTTTCAGGTTCAGCCACCTTTCCAGGCTCGTATAAAACAACTCTTTTTGCTCGGGCGAAAAGTCGCGGAAGCCCGCTCCATGATGGCCTCCCTTCACGACGATCTTGACCGCATTCGTCCGCCCGATCAACGGCACCTGGGTGGCGCCCCAGGTGTCGAGCTCGCCGTAGATATAGAGGACGTTCGCCGCCTCGTACTGCAGGAAGCGATAGACGAAGTCCATCGTGGCGGGATTGAAGACGATTTCGACCCCTTTGGGGCAGAGGACGCGATTGGTTGGGTTCTTCAGGGTCTTCATGACGTCCTTGAAATCGGCGATGTTGTAGTTGTAATAACCGATTTCCGTGAACGCCTGGTACATGAAGAGCTCGAAGGCCTGTTGCCCCTGATCCGTGTAGTAGAAAAACGTATTGGCCTTTTTATAGTGCGCGAAAAGCGTCGCGGCCGGCGCGTCGGGCGCGGGGATCTCGGAGGGTTTTATGGAGCCGGACTGCCAGAAGCCGAAAGAGTATTCGAGGATTCCGTATTCATAAGCCTCCGATAATCCCAAGCCGGTCGTCCACTTCATTTTTTCGGCCCATTCCTTGACCAGGAGCAGCAACTCGTCTTCCCGCTTGAACATAGCCCCCTGGTAACCCCTGACGCGCGCCCGGGTCGCCTCGTCGCCCTCCGTCTCGAGAAACCGGTAAAGCCGCGGATCTTCCTGGGCGACATTGATGGGGGCGGAGTAAGGCACGGTCGCGTCGACGTCGTCGGGATAGAAACACTTATAAAACAGGGCCGTCTGCCCGCCTTTGCTGACGCCCGTGCTGGCCCATTTCCCGGGATACAGCGTCTTCAGGGCCGATACGATCGCGTGGAGATCGTCGGCGGACTGCTTGACGGTCAGGAAGGTCCACTTTTTTTCCGGAGGGACCGACTTCCCGAAAAACCGGTGTTCAACGTTGATTTGGTTGGCGCCGAGGAGGTGGGTCAGCTCCCCGGCCCTGTTTCCGTAAACCGCGTAGCCCTCGGTCACGAGGACGACGGGCTTGTTATAACCGGCGTGAGAAACGAACACTCGCTGGCGGAATTTATCGGCCCCCGGATTTTGATGATCGAGCGGCTGCTCGACCATGACCTCATAGGCTTCCTGAAACTGCTTTTCGTCGAACCGCGTCGCGCGGACCTCGACGACGCCGGGCAATGATCGGATTTTTCGCGCGAGCTCCGAATCCGGCTTGACGTCTTGGGAGCGTGCCGGGACAAGGAGCAGAAGATGGCCGACGAGGACAAGCACGAGGGATCGGATCACGCGCATATTGCACCTCTCACGCAGCGAGTAAATCGGGCCGACAATGAAAGAAAAGAGCGCCTTCTCGATGGCCGTGTCAACTTCCTTTTCCGCCGTCGTTGGCGGGCCTTGAGCACTGGGCCGGGTTTCGTCCCGAATCCCTTGATATTGACATCTCTATAGATATGATTCAAAATATGATTACAATTGAAGTATAAAATGAATCATGGGGGCGGCATGAAATCAATCAGCGTTCATGGCGTCGACAAGGAAACGGAAAAAGCGATCAGGGAGCGAGCCAAAGCCCGGGGCACGAGCGTCAATAAAGCCGTGAAGGAACTTATCGCGGCGTCGCTCGGCATCGGCGACCGAGGAAAGGACAAGGACAACCGGGACGAATTCGTCGACCTTTGCGGCGTATGGACCGCCGAGGAAGCGGATCTTTTCCTCGGGGGCATAGCCGACCTCGAAACCGTCGACCCGAAGGACTGGCGGTGAAGAAATTCCTTCTCGACACGAGCGCCTATGCCCGTTTTCTCGCGGGCGACCAGAAGGTCCTGGACCGGCTCGCTAAGGCCAATCGCGTCTACATGTCAATTTTTGTCTTGGGAGAGCTTTTGGCCGGATTCCGCGCCGGCGCCAAGGAGCGGCACAACAGGCGGATACTCGAGCGCTTCCTTTCGAAGCCCAGCGTCTCCGTGCTCGAGGCGACAACGGAGACGGCCGAATATTTCGGGATGATCAAGGCCGTCCTCCGCCATGCCGGCCGGCCGATTCCCATCAACGATGTTTGGATCGCCGCCCACGCGCTCGACGCCGGAGCGGTCCTCGTGACCTACGATTTCCACTTCCAAGCCGTCCCCGGTCTCCGGATTTGGGAAGAGATCGGCGAGCCCGCGCCCTAGCAGGTTTGACAATCCGCCCTGCTCTCGTCTACCATCCCGGGTGCCGGGGGAGTGGGAATTAAACCGGCCATCGCCCCGGCCAATCCCGGAGCGCCACGCTCCTTAAAAGGAGGGTTTGCCATGAAAGGGAAAACCCGGCTGCTCATCGTCTTGGGGGCGCTTTCGATTTGCTTTATCGGCTGTTCGAGGTCCAGCCAACCGGTTGTCGTGAGCCAAGCGGTGGGGCCGATCAAGGTCAATTGCTATCTTCTTTATGACGCGAAGAGCCGGGAAGCAGCTTTATTCGACGTCGGCGGCCCCATCGATGAACTCGTTTCCGAGGTCAACGAAAAGGGCTTGAAGCTTAAATATATCTTCATCACCCACTGCCATTGCGACCATGTCCTGGGCTTGCCGGCGGCCAGGGAAAGGTTCCCGGAGGGCAAGGTCTGTTTCTCGCGGGAAGAATACGAAGACATGGGGTTGTACGAGCGATGGGAGGAGAAGTTGCCTCCCCAAGAAGTGGCGGAAATGAAGAAGGCCCTGGGACCGGGCGGGGACCCGGAGCTCGCCGCGCTTCTCACTCTCGACTACGACCGTATCGGAAAGCCGGATATATTCGTAGCCGACGGCCAGGTTTTCAAGCTGGGCGGCCTGAAAATAGGGGCCGTCCTGTCACCCGGCCATTCGCGGGGGAGCATGTGCTACAGCACCCCGGGGATCCTGATCTCGGGCGACGTCCTTTTTGCCGGGCAAGTCGGGCGGACGGACCTCATGGAAGGGGGAAGGGAAGCCATCGTCAAGTCCGTGCGCAACCTGTACGCGTCTTTCCCCGACGAGACGAAGGTCTATCCGGGCCACGGGCCCTCCACGGATATCGGGACCGAAAAAAAGTCAAACGAGGAAGTCACCGCGATTTCCGTCACGATCAAGAACTGAGCGGTTTTGCGCGGCCCCGGCTCGATCCCCGACAGAGGCTATCAACGCGCGCCGGCGTCGGCGCCGGGGAGAACGAAGCAATCTTGGGAGGGATTGACAAGTCCAGATTGAATAGTCATACTATGGTATGATAAAATCATACCATAAGGGAGAATTCAATGGCTGGGACGGTCAAGTTCTCCATAAGCTTGTCTGAAGGCGAATATAAAGCTCTCGAGTCCGCGCGGCGAAAAGCCGGACGAACGAGAAGCCAATTCATCCGGGAAGCGCTGGAGGCGAGGGGGGCCGCGAGCGCGGGCGGGGCGAAAGCCGGACAAATCGGCGGGCGCGCCGTGAGAGGCGGGGGATGGACCGGCCTCAACGAGGAGCGCGGCCCCTACGGCTCTCCCTTGCTTTCAGAAATAATCGATAGTGAGGAACTGCGGCGCAGGGCGATCGCCGCGGCGGGGCGGTTCGATTCCGGCGTCCCGGATCTCTCGATCGAGCATGATAAGTATTTGACGGACTCCGAGGTCGATGACCGTTTCGAGACGAAGCGGGCGGGCCGGGCCGCGAAAGACGGAGAGAAATCGTGAATGTCTTCGTCGATACAAGCGCCCTCCTGGCCGTGCTGGACAGGAGAGACGGGCGGCACGAGAGCGCCAAGCGGACCTGGATAGAGCTGTTGGAGGCGGGGCGCCTCCTCGTCTGCCACAACTACATCCTGGTCGAGACCTCGGCTGTCCTGGCGAGGCGGATGGGAATGGAGGCCGCGCGTCTATTCGTGCGGGACGTCGTGCCGGCCCTTCGTGTTGTCTGGATCACGCGCGATATTCACGAGGCGGCCGTCGGCGCCCAGCTCGCGGCCGGCCGACGCGCCCTGAGCCTGGTCGATTGCGCCAGCTTCGAAATCATGCGGCGGGCGGGACTCCGCGCGGTCTTCGCCTTCGATCCGCACTTCGAGGAATTCGGCTACGAACCGGTCGGTTAGCGAATGGGGTCAAACCTACACTTTGTCACAAAGTGATAAAAGGCGCTTATCACTTTGTGCGATTGTGTAGGTTTGACCCCGATCTTGTTTCCCGCTAAGTACCAAAGTGTAGGTCCGAAGCCTCGCGCCGGTCCCCGGAGCAGGTCTTTGCGGAGGGGATTGACCCCGAATTATTCGATCGCCTTGAGCTTGGCCGCCAGGCGCTTGGCGCTGACAGGGACGGCCGTCTTAAGCTCCGGCGCGAAAAGCGCCACCTTGAATTCCTCGACCAGCCAGCGGTAATCCTCGACGGCCGCTTTCTTCTCCGGCGGATCGCCGGGCTTGAGTCCTTTCCGGAGCCTCTCGAGAACTTGGATGAAGGGAGCGGCCTGCTCGGTCTTGGCTCGGTCTTTCTCGGGGCCGTGGCCGGCGCGCTCGGCCCGGACGGCCAGTGCTTCGAGATAGCGGGGCAGATGCTCGAGTCGGTCGAGATCGTAAAGGTCGAGAAAGTCCGCCGGCAGGAGGGCGTCCGCTTCGGCTCGGATCTCGGCCAGGATGGATTTGAGGACGGGTCCAGGCCGACCCGCCGCCTCAACTTTGGAAAGGGCGCGGCGCACCTTCTGCCGTGCCTCAATTATCCCGAGCGTGCGCTCGCGTAAGAGATGGCCCTTTTCGAACAATCCTTTGACCACCACGGTCCCGGCGTAGGCGTTGAGCTCGTCCCCGCTCCGGATGTTCTTACGGAAGACCTCGGCCCTCAGTCTCTCGGCCATCCTTTTCTCGAGGGCCGCCTTGCCCTCGAAGGGAAGATAGGCGGCCTTGGGCTCCTCGGGGAGGACGAGCGTGCGCTTGACGAACTCGAGGTCCTTGGCAAATTTTGGAAGAAGCAGGGCTTCGATCCCGTTCAAGTGTGAATCAAGAGCTTCCTGCCGGGACCGGAATAGCCTGACATTTACAATACCAACAACCGCACCGGCAGCGCTGCCGTCCGCCGCCTTCGCAACCAAACTCGCACTCTTACCCTTTTCTTTTCCTGCGCTCTCACCAGCCCCCGCGCCGGCTCTCTCAAGCCCCGGATAGGCGGTCGTGTAATGGCCGGCCATGACGCTCTCGGGAAGCTCTCCGATATCCCAGGTCGCAATCCCCCGCTTTTCCCAAGACGCTTGAGCCTGCTTCCAATCCTCCGAGTCCTCGGGAAGCACGACGCCGCGCCCCGCCTTACGCAAAGCCTCGATGTCGCGCGAGGCCGCGATCTCCTTTCCCTCGTGATCGGTCACGGCGACCCTGACCCTGAGATGATCGGGAACCTCGGCCTTGGCCCATTCGGCGGCCGGGATATCGACCCGGAAACGCTCCTTGACGAACTTGGCGAGGGTCTCGAAGAGCGAGGGTCCCGTGACCGCCAACTCCCTGATGATGATTTCGGCTTTTTCCGGTACCGGGACGAGGAGCTTGCGGTAGCGCTTGGGGAGTCCCTTAATCAGGGCGGTGATTCTTTCCTTATATTGGCCGGGGACGCCCCACTCAAGCGACTGGGCCGGGAGGCGGGCAATGAGGCCGGCCGGGATCTTGAGCGTGACGCCGTCGTCCTTCTCGCCGGGCGCGAACCGGTAGCTCGCCTTGATCCGCTTCCCCTCGAGCGTCAGCTCGTCCGGGAACTGCCGCAGCTCCCCTTCGTCGGGGCGGGCGCGGATGAGGTCCTTCTTGCTCATCCTGAGAAACGCGTCGCCGCCGGACTTCCGGACGCGCTGGGCCAGGCCCCGAAGGTCGAAGACTCCGGCCAACCGACTCTCGTAGAACGCGGCCTGGTCCTCCTCGTCGGCCAGGATGTCCCGGCGCCGCATCTTCTCCTCCATGTCGGCGACCTTGCGGACGAGCTCCAGGTTGTGGCGGAGGAAGGCCGGCGGGTCCTTGACCCGGCCCGAGACGAGCGCCTCCCGGACGAAAATGGCGTGGGCCTCGTCCGTATGGACGGGTCCGTAGGCGACATCACGCCCTGATACGATTTCCAGCCCGAAGAGCGAGACCTTCTCGGTCGCCCGGACCTCGCCCCGGTCCTCGTCCCATCGCGGCTCGAGATGCGTCACTCGGCAGAGGTCCCCGCCCAACCGCTCGAGCCAGTCCGGATCGATCTTGGCGCACATCCGGGCGAACAGCTGCGAGGTCCGGACGATCTCCGCGGCTACGATCCAGGGCTTGGCCTTGCCGAAGAGCGCCGACCCGGGAAAGATCATGACCTCCCGGCCCTTGGACGCCGTGTAGAAGCTCTTCCCCTTATGGACGGCGAATTGGGACAGGAATCCGCTCAGGACGGAGCGGTGGATCCGGCCGTAGAGGTCCGGCGTCAACTCAGCCCGCCGGCGCCGTCCGGCCGGGATGCGGAGCTCCTCGACGAGGGCCAGGATCTGGTCGTGGACGAAGATCCACTCCCGCATCCGGGTGAACGAGAGAAAATGCTCGTGGCAGAATTTCTTGAGCTTGGCCCAGGACGGCCGCTTTTCGGAGCCTTCGTGGAAGCGGTCCCAGATCGCGATGAGCGTCAGGAAATCGGAATCGGGATGGCGGAAGACGAGTTGGGCGGCGTCGGCGGCCTTGGCCTGGTCGGGCGGCCGCTCGCGCGGGTCGCGGATGCTCAGGGCGGCGGCGATGACGGCCGTCTCGGCGAGGCACCCCTCGTCGGACGCCTCGAGGAGCATCCGGCTGATCCGGGGGTCGAGGGGCATCCGGGCCATACGCCGGCCGAGCTCGGTCAGGCGGACTTCGCGCGCGTCCCCGATCGTGGCGCCCAGCTCGGCCAGCTCCTCGTAGCCGTCCTTGACGGCCTTGGCCTGGGGCCGGTCCACGAAGGGGAAGTCCAGGGGGTGGCCGAGCCGGAGGTCGATCATGCGCAGGATGACCTCGGCCAGGTTGGAGCGAAGGATCTCGGGCAACGTGAAGCGGGGCCGCGCTTCGTAGTCGTCTTGGGAATAGAGCCGGATGCAGTGCCCGGCCGCGACCCGGCCGCAGCGGCCCTTGCGCTGGTCGGCGCTCGAACGCGAAACGGGGCTGATCGGGAGGCTGTTGATCCGGGTCCCGGGCTGGTACTGGGCGATCCGGGCCAGGCCGGTGTCGATGACGAAGCGGATGCCCGGGATGGTCAGCGACGTTTCGGCGACGTTGGTGGCGACGACGATCTTGGGACCGGTTACGGAATAGACGCGGCCCTGCTGGGAAGCCGGGAGGCGCGCGTAGAGGGGGAGGACGGCCATGCCCGGGGCGCGCTTCCCCTCCAGCCTCTCGCATGTCTCGAGGATGTCCTGCTCGGTCGGCATGAAGATGAGGATGTCGCCGACTAAGCGGCGCGACTTGAGCCGCTCGACGGCCCGGACGGCCAGGTCGACGTAATCGCCCTCGTCGGCGCCGGGAAGTGCGCTGGCCGTCAGGTACTCGACCTCGACCGGATAGAGGCGGCCGCCGATCTCGATGACCGGCGCCTCGGGGAAGGCGCGGCTGAAGGTCTCGACGTCGAGGGTGGCCGAGGTGATGACGAGGCGGAGGTCGCGCCGGCGCGGGAGGAGCGTCCGGGCGATCCCGAGCATGAAGTCTATGTTGAGGCTCCGCTCGTGGGCCTCGTCGATGATGAGCGTCCCGTAAGCCGAGAGGCTCGGGTTGGACTGGGTCTCGGCCAGCAGCATCCCGTCCGTCATGATCTTGATCAGGGTCCGGGGCGAGGTCTTGTCCTGGAAGCGGATCTTGTAGCCGACCGTTGAGCCCAGGGACTCGCCGAGCTCCTCGGCAATCCGGTGAGCGATCGTGACGGCCGCGATCCGACGAGGCTGGGTGCAGCCGACAAGCCCGACCTCGGCACGTCCTGCCTCGAGGCACATCTTGGGGATTTGGGTGCTCTTGCCGCAGCCCGTCTCTCCGCAGATGATGACGACGCGGTTGTGCTTGATAGCCCGTACGATCTCGCCCCGATGAGCCGTGATCGGCAGCTCTTTCGGATAGCGGAGGTTGATCGCCCGCGTCGTTTCCATGTGCCCTATTTTATCAAATTAGCGGTTCCTTTTACTCTTAAACTCTGTTGCCGCCGTTGGATTTTGGCAGAACATGTTATCTTCAATGCCTTCAATATGTTGACTTTTCTACGCGACGGTATTAGTCTTTAATAGAGAGGGTTGGGTAATTTGAGCTTATCCGCTATTAAATCGGATCACGATGATTCCGAAGTCTCTCAAAGCTCCTCGGCCTTCATCTGCGACGCACCTAGTAGAATTAGGCTACGATATCCGCACGTTCCGAGAGCTCATGGGTTACATAAACGTCAACTCAACCATATAATATTCGCGTGTATTGAAAAAGGGAGGATGTAGTGTCCACCGTCCAGTCCCTGGGATTTGACTTGGCTTATACAGTCTGTATAAGCCAATGGACCCCGGTGCGGTAGAAGGAGGCAATACGTTGAAATGATAGGTTTTAGACGAATCAGCAGAAAGATAGAGGAACTTCTTATACAGAAGGGAACAGTCCATGTTTAATATTTTTGCCAGACTGCATTATCATTGTTAAACGTTAACGATAAAGTATGCCGCGATCTGATTTAACAAAGTACTTGGTACATTGGACAAAGGGCGCTAACTACGAGGAGGGATTTAGCTCACTTCGGCGCATCGTATTTGAAAAACGCCTTCTCGGTTCTGGCGAACTAATCAAAGGCGGTTGGCAATGTGTTTGTTTTACAGAAGCACCAGAAACGACCTTCCATCAAGTAGTCGGAAAATACAAGCCATTCGGGATACAAGTTCCAAAGTCATGGCTATTCCGGTTGGGCGGTCGTCCCGTGATTTACCAATCAAACGCCGAATACAATTTATTGCCAGAAAACCTTCGTTGGCGCCACATGCGTTATGAACCGGATGCCAACCCTCCGTTCGACTTTAGTTGGGAGCGGGAGTGGCGCATCCAAACAAATGAGTTACAGCTTGAACCGGCATACGCGAGCATTCTTATTCCTGGTGAAGCGTGGGCACGAGAACTGATTCGAGAGCACGAAGAAAATGAACATTTCGAGCGCGAGTTTAGAGCGGCCGAATATGGGGAAGAATGGTTAATGTACCCGCTCGATGACTTTTCTTTCAGGTATACTGTAATTAATGTATAACCATGCGTTCAACATGGATGTGCCTAGGCGTCGTACCGGTTAATGTGAACGCTAGGCACACTAGTCGCGGGATAGACGCGGAGGCAACATGACCAAGGTTATCGCTTCGGCAGCCTGCGTGGCGCTCAAAGAAGCCTTGTCGACGGTCTACTGGTACAAGAGCGACCTCCGGAGCTTCCTAACTACCACGATCTCCAATCCCGCTCTCCTAGTGTAGTGTCTCAATAACGGATTTACAATGGCCGATTTTAGCGAGGATTTGATCAACCTTCTTCACCCAGACAAAGGGTTTCGGCTCCTGATTATGGAGTCGAATATATTCTTTGATCGCTTTGATCAGATCCGCGA
>JALHUR010000093.1 GCA_022867325.1 Candidatus Aminicenantota bacterium
CAGCAAGCACGTCTCCGGCCATTTCCTCTGGGAAAGCCTCCGGCCCGGCGATTATTATTTCCGCGGAGCCCAGAGCTTCGCCTGGATCCGCTTCGAGCTCATCTTCCGCTACTGAAGCTCCACGGATTTACGTCCGTGGAATCCCGCGAAGGGGATTGACCGGCCGCGCTCGAATCGAGTGCCCCGTCCCTCCGTTCCGGGCTATTGCAATTCCGCCTCGGATGCTGATAATCTTCCTTCTTCGTCATGTTTAATGTCGGCTTTTTTTGCCGAATCCGATTATGGTCACGGTCAGCATCGCCGCCAGTGGCCGGACCTGCAGCCGGACCAGAGGAGGTCATCATGAGGAAACATATCGTTCCGGCCATCCTGGTTTTGATCACGCTCAGCGCGTCGGCCCCGCTTCCGGCTCAAGCGGCGCCGTCCGCGGCGAAAGCGGACGCCAAGTCCGCCGCTAAAACCGGGGATAAGGCCGTCCTCATTTCCGAGCTCGTCTCGGGACTGTCCTTCCGCAACATCGGCCCGGCCATCATGTCGGGACGAATCAGCGACATCGTCATCCACCCGGGGAGGCGGAGCACCTGGTACGTCGCCGTGGGCTCGGGAGGCGTCTGGAAGACCGAGAACGCCGGGACGACCTGGACTCCCATCTTCGACGCCCAGCCTTCGTACTCGATCGGCTGCATCAGCCTGGATCCGTCGAACCCGGAGACCGTCTGGGTGGGCACGGGCGAGAACGTCAGCGGGCGCCACGTGGGCTTCGGAGACGGCGTCTATAAAAGCCTCAACGGCGGGAAGACGTGGACGAACATGGGCCTCGCCAAGTCAGAGCACATCGGCCGGATTCTCGTCGACCCGCGCAATTCCGGCGTCGTCTATGTCGCGGCCGAAGGGCCCCTTTGGTCGCCGGGCGGCGAGCGCGGCCTCTACAAGACGATCGACGGCGGTAAAACTTGGACCCTCTCCCTTGAAATATCGAAGGACACCGGCGTTACCAGCGCCGAGTTCGACCCCGCCAACCCCGACATCATCTACGCCGCGGCCTACCAGCGTCGGCGCAGCGTTGCCGCCTTCATGGGCGGCGGCCCTGAATCGGGGATCACCAAGAGCGAGGATGCCGGCAAGACCTGGCGCAAGCTCACCGTCGGCCTGCCCTCGGGCGACATCGGCAAGATCGGCCTGGCCGTCTCGCCCCTCGACCCGCGCATCGTCTACGCCACGGTCGAGGCCGGGCCGGAGGAGAAGGGCTTCTACCGATCGCCGGATAAGGGCGAAAGCTGGGAGAAGCGCAATTCCTACATAAGCGGCGGCACCGGGCCGCACTACTACCAGGAGATCTTCGCCGATCCCAACGTCTTCGACCGCGTCTTCCAAATGGATCCATCGATGAGAGTGACGAACGACGGCGGCAGGACCTGGCGCCCCGTCGGCGAGAAGAATAAGCACGGCGACAACCACGCCATGGCCTTCGTCAAGGGCGACCCCGACACTATCCTCAACGGCAGCGACGGCGGCGTCTACGAGAGCCACGACGGCGGCAAGACCTGGCGCTTTTTCGAGAACCTGCCCGTGACCCAGTTCTACAAGCTCGCCCTCGACAACGCCCTTCCCTTCTACAACGTCCACGGCGGCAGCCAGGACAACGGCAGCCAGCTCGGGCCGTCGCGGACGCTCAACGGGAACGGCATCTCGAACTTCGACTGGGCGATCACCTACGGGGCCGACGGCTACGCCTCGGCCATCGACCCGACCGACCCGAACACCGTCTACGTCGAGTGGCAGGAAGGCAACCTCCTCCGCTACGACAAGAAAAGCCACGAGACGGTCTATATCAGCCCCAAGCCCGAGCCGGGAGATCCGCCCCTGCGTTTCAACTGGGACTCGCCGGTCGTCATCAGCCCGTTCTCCCATACCCGGATCTACTACGCCGGCCAATTCCTGTGGCGGAGCGAAGACCGCGGCGATTCGTGGACGAGGATAAGCCCCGACCTGACCCGCGGCCTCTTCCGCCTCGAACAGAAGATCATGGGCCGGCAGTGGAGCGTCGACGGGCTCTGGGACCACGGGGCCATGTCGCAGTTCGGGACGGTCACGACGGTGAGCGAATCGCGCCTCCAGGAAGACCTGATCTACGCCGGCACGGACGACGGCCTCATCCAGGTGACCGAGGACGGCGGCAAGACCTGGCGGAAGATCGACAAGATCCCCGGCGTCCCCGACTATTTCTTCGTCAACAAGATCATGGCCTCCAAGCACGACAAGGACACGGTCTACGCGGCCGCGGATAACCACAAGACAGGCGACTATAAACCCTACCTTCTCATGAGCGCCGACCGCGGCAAGACGTGGACGAACATCGCCGGGGGGCTGCCCCAGCGGACGATCGTCTGGTCCGTCGCCCAGGACCATATCAAGAAAGAACTCCTCTTCGCCGGGACCGAGTTCGGCATTTACGTGGCGCTCGACGGCGGGAAAGCGTGGACGAAGCTGGGCGGCGGAGTGCCGACGATCTCCTTCCGGGACATCGAGGTCCAGGAACGGGAAAGCGACCTGGTCGGCGCCTCCTTCGGCCGGAGTTTCTTCATCCTCGACGATTATTCGCCGCTCCGGGAGATGAGCGAGGAGAACTTGGCGAAAGAGGCCGTCCTTTCCCCTGTCAAGAAGGCCTTCCAATACATGCCTCTCAAGCCGATCGACTCGAACGGCAAGGGCTGCCTGGGCGAAACGTTCTACCTCGCGCCCAACCCGCCCTTCGGCGCCGTCTTCACCTATTACCTCAAGGAGGGCCTCAAGACGGGCGCCGAGGCGCGCCGCGAAGAGGAAGGGAAGCTTGTCAAGGACGGAAAGGCCGTCCCCTTCCCCGGTTGGGACAACATCCGGAAGGAAGAACGCGAAGAAAAGCCGGCCGTCATCCTCACCGTCGCGGACGAAGCGGGCCAAGTCGTCCGCCGTCTCCCCGTCCCGTCGGGCAAGGGCCTTCACCGCGTCGCCTGGGACCTCCGCTACCCTCCTGTCGACCCGACCGAGATCGAAGAGCGGGAGCCCAGCGACTGGGGCTGGAACCCGATGGGTCCCCTGGTCGTCCCGGGCAAGTTCACCGTCGCGCTGGCGAAGAAGGTCGACGGCGTTTTGACGCCGCTCGCCGAGCCTCGGACGTTCGTCGTCGAATCGCTCAACCTGGCCGGCCTGCCGGAGAAAGACCGGACCGCTCTCCTCGATTTCCAGAAGAAGGCCGGGGAGCTGCAGCGGGCCATGATGGGCGCCGGAGCCGCGGCCGAAGACGCCCTCAAGAACCTCTCGTTCATCAAAAAAGCGCGGCTCGACGCGCCCAAGGCCGACCCGAAACTGGCCGAAACGGCCCGCTCCCTCGAAAAGCGCCTCCAGGATCAGATCGCGGTTCTTTACGGCGACCGGGCCAAGGCCCGGAGGTCGGAGCCGACGACGCCGTCGCTCATGGACAGGGTCAGCGCCCAGCTCGATGCGACGGGCCCGATCACCGCGACGGTGTGGCGCGGCTACGAAATCGCCGCCGACGGATTCGAGAAGCTCCTCGAGGAGATGCGGGCGACGATCGAACGCGACCTCAAGAAGCTCCAGAACGAGCTCGAGGCCGCGGGCGCACCCTGGACGCCCGGACGGGGCGTCCCGGTCTGGAAGAAGAAATGAAGCGGAGCCGTTCGTCAGCCGGTTAGACTCTCCGCCTTCTTCAGAACGTAGATGACCCAGGGAGCGATCCGGGTCTCGTTGACCCAGACGAAGGGCTCGTCCCCTTTGGCTAGCGGTTTATAGGTCCGTTCGACCTCCAGCCCGGCCTCCCGGTAGACCTCGCGATAATTATCGTCCGGCCAGAAGACATCCTCTATAGGTCCGCTATAGGTCCGCGGTCCTCGATGTCGATGATAATGGTCCGGACCGTGTCGCCGGGCTTGGCCGTTTTGTTTTCCGGGAACGGCCGCGTCGAGAGAGACGCCCATTCGTGGACATAAAGCTCGGGCGATGAGACGAGACTGATGACCCGTCCGGCAGGGGCCAGGAGACGCGCCATGGCTGCGAACAGGGCGACCTTCCGCTCCCGGGTGGGAACGTTATCGAAGGTGAAGAGAGACTGGATGAGGTCGTAGGCGCCCTCCTCGAATAGTCCGAGCCCGTCGTCGTCGATCAGGCGATAATCGCCGCCCGGATCCTTTTCCCGCGCCAGCTTGATCATTTCCCCGGAAATGTCGACTCCGGTCGCCCGGAAGCCGAGCCGCGTCAGAAACCGGGTCGAACGGCCCGACCCGCAGCCGAAATCGATCGCCCGCGTCCCGACGACGTGGTCCCGAAAGATGGCGGGCAGGTCGCGGTAGGCCAGATAATACGTCCCGGCGAATTCGAGCCGGGAGTAGGCTCCTGCCATCCGGGCGTCTTCGTAAGCGTTCGAGATCGTCATTGGAGTCTCCTCGAATGGGATTTTCGGCGATGAATGCCCGACAAGGCTTTGGCGATGCGGCGGATCGCCTCCGCGATCTCGTCCTCGTCGAGAGTCGAGATGGACAGGCGGACGTGGGAATGATCGCCGCCGGACCGGTAAAAATGGCGGCCGGGGACGATCGCGACGCCGTGCTCGGTGAACAGCCGCGCCCAGTCGGGAACGCGGCCTCCCGCCGGCTTGAGCTTCAGCCAGATCAGATAGCCCCCGTTCGGCTCATGCCACTCGGCCCAGGCTGGAGGGATCGTCCGCTTCAGGAGCCGCAGGGTCGTCGTCATCCGCTTGCGGAAAATCCGGTGCATCCTCTGGACATGGAGGTCGTAATAGCCGCGCCGGCAGAATTCGTAGAGGCCGGCCTGGAGAATCAGGTTGGGCGACAGCTCGCTCGACCGGCGCAGCGCGGCCAGCCGGTCGATGCAGTCCCGGTCGGCCGCGATCCAGCCCAGCCTGAGGCCCGGGCAAAAGACCTTGGAGAAGGTGCCGGCGTAGATGACGATCCTGTCCCGGTCCATGGACTTCAGGGGCAGGACGATCTTGCCGAAATATTTCATCTCCTCCTCGAAACCGTCCTCGAGGATGGGCACGCCGGCGCGTCCGCACAGGGACAGCAGCCGCTCGCGGTGGGCCTGGCCGGTGCTGATGCCGGTCGGATTGTGAAAGGTGGGCATAGTATAGACCAGGGCGGGTTGCTGATTCTTGAGGACGGCGGCCAGGACGTCGAGGTCCATGCCTCCGGCCCGCATCGGGACCTCGATCTCCTTAAAACCGTGGAAGCGGAGAAGCGGGAGCACCTGCCTGTAGGTGGGGGATTCGACGGCGACCTTCCGGCCGGGCGCCGCGATCAGCCGGAGGACCAGGTCGATCCCGTGCGTCGCGCCGTTCGTGATCAAGATCTCATCGGCCGTGGCGGCAACGCCGTGGGCGTTCATGCGGCCGGCGATGTATTCCCGCAAAGGCCGGAAGCCGTGGGGGGCGCCGTAGGCGAGGAGGTCGGGGCCGTACGTTCGCAGCGCCCGGTTAAGGCAGGCGCGGAACTGGTTGAGCGGCAGGAGGCGCCCGTCGATGTCGAGGCTGGCCATGTCAACCCCTCGACTCCCCGGCATGAATGCCGGGGCTTGTTCGGGGTTAACCCTGAGCCTCGCTTCTCGTCCCCGCCCTGAAAGGCGGGGCTCCGATTTTAAGCCCCGCCTTCTAGGCGGGGTAGCGTCGGCGAACGGGTCAATCGGGCTGGAAGCGCCGGCCGGGACTCTCTCGGGCCCGAACGCACGGCCGCGAGCCGGGCCGCATCTCGATGTAGCCCAACGACCAGAGCTCCTGGTAGGCCGTCGAGACTGTGGAACGGTGAAGGCCCAGCTGCTCGGCCAGGCGGCGGGTCGACGGCAGGCGCTCCCCGACCCGGAGCGTCCCGGACTCGATCAAGCGGCGAACCCGGTCGATGATCTGTCGGTAGAGCGGCGTCGGGCTCTTGTCGTCGAGGTCGAGGATGAACACGGCCGGCACCTCTCACTCTAATTCAGGTCGATTATCTCCCATAACCGGTCTGTTTACAACTGCCAGTTTTACGCATTTATAATCAGACCAGTTTTTAGGATCTAATATTGCCGATTACGATAGGGAATTCCTGGGACACGATACCGAATTAAGAAATTCGGTTCATGTCCCGGAATTCCCGGCCCTTCTCTATCGGTCATCCACGGGCGTTGATTGACTTCGTATAGAGCGGGTGTTATAAGAATTGTCTTGATCCGATTGGAAAATCGAATACGGAGGACATGCCATGAAGCCTCAATTTCTGCACCGTTTTATCATCGTGGCGCTGATCTCCGCGGCGGCGTCCCTGCCCTCCGCGGCGGCGGACGATTCCGGACTGCTCATCAGGGCCAAGCGCATCTACACGGCGACCCAGGGCGTCATCGATGAAGGCATGATCCTGATCGAAAACGGCAAGATCGCCCGGATCGGGAAGAAGATCCCGGTCCAGGGCAAGCCGCGGGAGATCCTGGCCGAGGTCGTCATCCCCGGCCTGATCGACGCCCACACCCACCTCGGCGTCTACAGCGTTCCCAATATCCAGGAAAATGAGGACGGGAACGAGATGACCAACCCCGTCACCCCCCAGGTCCGGGCTATCGACTCCTTCAACTTCGAGGACCCGGCCCTCAAGATTGGCCGGGCCGGCGGCGTCACCACGATCATCTCCCGGCCCGGCAGCGGGAACGTCATCGGCGGCACCAGCGTCGCCGTCAAGCTCAAGTCCGGCCCGCCCGAAGCCATGGTCCTCAGGGAGGACTGCGACCTCAAGATGGCGATCGAGGGGAATCCGGTCGGCGTCTACGGGGAGCGGAAGCAGATGCCCTCGACCCTGATGGCCGTCTATCATCTTGCCCGCAAAGCCTTCCTCGAGGCCCAAGCCTACCAAAAGAGCTGGGAGGACTACGAAAAGGACAAACAGGCCGGAAAGGATACGGCGCCCCCCAAGCGGGACCTGGGCAAGGAAAACCTGGTCAAGGCCCTCAAGCGCGAGATCCCGGTCCACATCCACTGCGCCACGGCCTCCGAGATCGCAAGCTGCATCCGGCTTGCGGACGAGTTCAAGCTCCGCCTGAGCCTGGGCCACTGCTACTGGGCCTATCTCATAGTGGACGAGCTGGCCGCCCGTAAGGACGTCTATTTCAACGTCGGGCCGCCCATGCTCTTCAGCTACTTCGACGACCCGGGCCAATTCATGAACTGCGCGGCCATCCTGGCCGAGGCCGGCCTCAAGGTCTCGCTCCAGACCGACGCCCTGGGCGGCGCCCAGCAGAACCTGCGCGAGCTGGCCGCCCTCTGCGTCCGCTACGGCATGAAGGAAGAGGACGCCCTCAAGTCGGTCACGATCTGGGAAGCCGAATCGGTCGGGCTGGCCGATAGGATCGGCAGCCTCGAGCTCGGCAAGGACGCCGACCTCGTCCTCCTCGACGGGGATCCCTTCGAGCTCCTGACCGCGGTCGACA
>JALHUR010000094.1 GCA_022867325.1 Candidatus Aminicenantota bacterium
CCTTAAATTTTAAAGTCGAAGGTGTCCGTGATCCATTTCAGGAAATTCGGCTTCTCCGCGAGCAGCCGTTTTCTCTTCTCCTGCCATTCTTCCGCTAAATCGCCCCTATTCAGTAGGTCGCGTGTCGTGTCCAGCATCTTCCTCTCCTCTCCCGGCCGGAAGCCGAAGGTGAGCCCAAACTTGTTTTCAAGCTCGTCAAAGCAGGACAGCCTTCCGACAAAGGAATTATACCGGATGGAAGGCGTCCCCAGAACGGCCGATTCCCGGGTCATGGTCTGGGAGTCAGAGATGACGAGTTTCGCGAAAGCCAGGATATCGTGCATGTCCCAGGGCTCGATCGAATATCTCCCCTCCCGCTCCCAACTGCTGACCACTGGAAAGGGTTTGATGATATCCAGGACGCTCTCCATGATTGGACCTTCGAGCCCCTGCGCCTTAAGGTCATGATGAGCTTTCAGAGCGGATTTCCTGACCACAATGTATCCGCGGGGTTTGAGGCCATATCTTTTCAGGACATCCGGGTCGGGAGAGAATTGGTCGGGGTGGAGATAGGCCAATTCATGATAGGAGTTATGGACAATTCTCTTCTTCCGCCATTTTTTATAGCGGAGAGAGGCCGGAACGACGATCCCCGTGGCAAAGGGATATGTCAGCTTGGCGAACAGGGGAACGACGTCGTCGTCATCCATCTCGAACACGAAGGATTTGACCCGGGAGACAGCCGAGAGATGGGCGATGGACGCGGACGTCCCGAACGCGGCGGAAAAATTGTGCCGCCGGTGGAGCTTGAGGACCCCGAAGTCCCTCCGGAGGAGCTCCAGCAACATGTCCTGAGGCTTCGACGCCGCCCGGCTGAGGGACAGATAATCTATATGATAGTGTTCCAAAAGGACGTTGGTGACGTCCTTGGCCCGGGAAATCACCACCACCCGATGACCCTTCTCTTGAAAATGCCGGATGACGTTCTTAAATAAATGGACATGAGCGGGGTGGACGAGATCAAAAAGAAGAGCCTTCATCGTTCCCTCAGCAAGGAAATAAATAAAGCTCGGATTTGGTTTCGTGCGCCGTCAGGACGTGGATGAATCTCACGAGAGCTCGACGAGCAACAGCTTCAGCGTCCCGCCGACGGGTTTGCCGAGCTTGGTCAATTCATTCATCAATCCGGGCGATGTGCGCTCCCGGTCAAACAGAAGATAGCTCACCCCATAGCGCTCCAGAAGTTTCTTTCTTTCGAGGGGAGACGTCTCGGCCGAGAAGACTTTTTCGTTATCCGCATAGCGGCGGTTCCTATCTTCGGAAGAAACGAAAAAGCCCCCTCGACGGGCCACGACCACCTTTCCGGAAAATGCCGGAAGAAGCATGGAGATATTGTCCGGGGCCATAACGACGGCACGCTCGGGGATGAAAGGAGCCAGGCGCCGCAGGTCAGAAATCGTTCGATGGGACTCCGCCGAATAAGAATAATGATAGGGCACTTGATGAAAAAGTTGGACGGGGAGGCCCGTGAACTCAAAGATCGCCACCGTGATATTCCATCCGAAGAAAAGGGCCAGGAGAGAATGAAGCCCTTTCTGAAGGAACCTCCGGTTTGTTGATGAAAGGGACGACCGCCGTGGTGAGGCTTCTCCCTCGAGGAGGACCCAGATCAAGGCCAACTGGAGAAAGAACGCGGCAAATATGAGGAACCGTTCGCCCGTTGGGACCGAAAAGATGACACCCGCCGCCAGCAGCAAAACCATAACCAGAAAACCGGAGATGAGAAAGCCGTTCTTTCTTTTATAGGCGGCATAGAATACGGCCGGAATCCCGAGCACGGCCGGACCCAGGATTTGCAGGACACCCTTGAGATGATAGTAGGATGTGGGCAGCTTGCCCCCCCAGTGCTTTTGCTCGGACAATAATCTCAAGATCATGCGTCCCAATGAAAAATACGGCCAGAGCAGCGGCAGGAATATTCCTGAACTCGCACTCAACAGGACCTTGAAGCGGAGGGACCTGGCAATACCCGGTTCGAAAATAGCCAAGAGATAAACCGAGATGAGGGCAAAGGCCCCAAACGTTATATGTGAAATCAACATCACCGGCGTCAAGACGGCCAGTGCAAAATACCCCCAAAGGGATGTGAACTGCCGACGCAGGATTTGCACCGTCAACCATAGCGTTATAAGAGCGATGGCAAAGACAAAGACCGACGGATAGGAGACAACAAAGAAAAGGCACCGCAATTGGTAGAAACCCGAACGAGGAAGGACCGCTCCCCAGGAAGTCAGCAGAATCACCAACCCCCAAACGGGAGCCCATTCAGATTTGAAATATGCTTTCGTAAAAAGATAAATGCCCGCAAGAAGCAGGCCGAGATTTAGCAAACCGCTCAGTCCCATGGCCTGAAACGCGGTGAGATGAAAAATCCCCGCGATTCCGGAGACAACAAAATAACTCGGGATCAATCTCATGGAAGGATTATCGAGGGATAGGAAAGAATCCCGGGGAGACCAGATGTTCGACGACCATTCTTTGATAACCGCGGCGTGCTCCCAGTAATCTGCGCCCAGATCATACATGGCCGGTTGGTCAAATAGGGCCGA
>JALHUR010000095.1 GCA_022867325.1 Candidatus Aminicenantota bacterium
AACAAGCCCCGGCATTCATGCCGGGGAGTCGAGGGGTTGAATGTACCAAGCCGGGGAGAGCTCTGTCAACTTGACATCCGACGACGCTGCGATTTATCATCCCAAACGATGGGATGAGAGAAGAGGTGACCTCATGACCTTTCGCTGGAATCGCTTCCTGAAAGCATCCGCCCCCCTCCTTGGAATACTGCTCGCGGCCTCCGCCGGTATGGCGGCCGGACCCGGCCAGGACCCGATCGCCACCTTTTCCATCGTGGCGCGGGACCCCGAAACGCGCGAACTGGGGGTGGCCGTGGCGTCCCGGTTCTTTGCCGTGGGTTCGGTAGTGCCATGGGCCCGCTCCGATGTGGGGGCCATAGCGACGCAGGCCTACGCCAATACCTCCTTCGGCCCTCTCGGCCTGGACCTTCTGGAGCGGGGCGCCTCGTCCGAGGAGGCGCTCAGAATCCTCCTGAAAACCGACGCCGATCCCGAACACCGCCAAGTGGGGATCGTGGCGGCCGATGGGTCCTCCGTCACCTACACGGGAAGGAGCTGCAACGCCTGGGCCGGAGGACGGCACGGCCCCAACTATGCCGTGCAGGGCAACATCCTCACCGGCGAAGACGTGGTGGCGGCCATGGAGGAGGCGTTTTTGAAAACGAAGGGGACGCTGGCGGACCGGATGTACGCGGCACTCCTGGCGGGCGATTCCAAGGGCGGCGATTCGCGCGGCAGGCAGTCGGCGGCGCTGATTGTCGTTAAAGCGAAAGCCGGGTATGGCGGCACCAACGACCGGGCCATCGACATCCGCGTGGACGACCATCCCGAGCCCTTCAAGGAATTGGGGCGGCTCCTGAATTACGCGCAGATGAACTACGCCTGGAACGAGGCGTGGACGCTGTTCACCGAAAAAAAGTTCGACAAAGCCCTTCCCCTGATGGAACGCACGATTTCACTCGCCCCCGAGAATCCCGAAGTGCTTTACGACTTGTGTGTGATCCGCCTGGCCGCGGGGAAAAAGGCTGAAGCCCTCCAGGCCCTGAAGAAAGCCGTCACCCTCAATCCGAAACTCAAGAAACAAGCCTCCGGCGACAAGGACCTGGAAGCGCTCAAAGCGGATGCGGAGTTCAAGAAGCTTATTGAATAAAGCGGTTTGGGGATTCTACTTCCGGAGCGAGGCCTTGGAGAAGAGGGCGTCGGAGATGGGAGCGTCGAACTCAATCGATAGAATCCTGAACTCGGTCCCCTGGCCCTCCTTCAGCACATCCCGGAAAAGGACTTCCTTCGGCAGCCAGCGGTTTTGGACGAACTCGACGCTGCGCACTTCGAGCGTCTTGAGGAGCCGCCCGCTCTTGGCGTAGCGCTCCTCCTTGATGACGATGAACCGGCCTTTATCCACCCAAGTCTTCCGGCTTGGGTAAGCGATCTCCCCTGATCTGGACGTCAGCTCCAGGACCCAGCAGGGCCGGTCCCCGAGGGTCTCTTCCCCGGCCACGCGGGCGTCGTAGGCTTCCCGGAGCTTATGGTCGGCCATCATATCTTCGTAGGACAGGTCCGAGCCCATCACGGACTGGCGCAGCATATGGCCCGAGATAGCGATCGCCCGGTCGGTATCGGGCGAGTAAGTCCAGAGCCGGTCGCCCAGCTTGAGCATCTTGATTCCCCGCTCGCGCGGCGGGTCAAGATACTCGGTGAAGGCCTTGTCCTCGCCCTCGATCCAGGACTTGGACTTGACCGTCCGGCTTTCGCGCCGGCCGTGGATGGTCATCTCGCTGACCAGGATCTTGCTGCCCGGCACGGCGTTGCGGTCGACCCTGTCGAGGATCGCGTCCGCGGTCGGGACCTGAGCCGAGGCCGCCGCGGCGAAGGCGGCTATGGCCCCGATGAGTAAGGCGAATCTGATCATGATTCCAGCTCCTTGAACAGGCGGGCCGTCTGGCGTTTGTAGATCGTCCGTCCGGCGATGGCTGTTCCGATCAGACTGGCCAGAAGTCCGGGAATGAAGCCGATGACAAAGCTCAGGGGAGTGATCTTGGAGTGCAACACGGTATCCATCAGAAAGGTGATGTTCTTCATGATGGAGCTGACATCGATCCCGTGGACCTGAAGGTACCAGCTCAAGCTCAGCCCGAGGACGGTGCCGGCCGTCGAGCCCAGGACGCCGATGAGGAGCGACTCGGCGAGCATGGTCCGATAGACGTGCCCTTTGGCCTCGCCGATGGCCAGCCGGAGGCCGAACTCCCCGTAGCGGCGGAGCGTCCCGACCAGCCCGGCGTTCCACATGACGAGCGACATGGCGAGGAGGAAGATGAAGACGATGGCCGAGGTGGCATATCTCATCCGGCCGATTATGATATCCATGCCGGGCTGTTCGGCCAAGGTCTGCATGGCGGGGAGGAATTCGCCCTGCCGGCCGGCATACCGGCCCTCGAACGACCGAAGGACGGCGGCGGCCTGGTCCGAACGGTAGATCCCGTCCTTGAACAGGCCGAGGACTTCGCCGGCGGCGTCGTCCATGTCCAAAGCCCTGCGGAGGTCGGCCAGGTCGGCGATGAGGCCGGTCCGGTCCATGGCCCGTATGCCGAACCGGATCGTCCCGGCGACCGTGAAGTTGGCCATGGCCAGGCTGCCGGCCATCGTCGTCGTGATCAGCGTGGCCTTGCCGCCGATGTCCAGTCCCAGCTTGCGGGCCAGCTCGTCGCTCATCAACAACTCGCCCGGAACCCGGGGCATCCGGCCCCGGACCAGGATCTTGGCCAAGCCGAGCAGCCCGGGTTCCGGGCCGCCGGATGTCCGCAGGTCGACGGCCAGGCCCGCGACCGGCGCCTGAATCCGCGTCTCGCCCTCGTCATCGGGAACGTCAAGCAGGCCGCCGAAGGGGATGCGGGCGACCCAGTCGAGGTCGGGATAGGAGGTCCGGAGCTCGTCCGACAGGGCCGCGACTCCGGTCAGGGCGAGTTCGTTGGGAACCTGGGCGATGTCTTGGGCATAGGCCCGGGTCATGACCTTGACGTGGCCGTGCCGCAGGTTGGCGTTGCTGCGGATCATGTTGTTCATCATCCCCAGGATATAGCCGTAAAAGGCGACGGTCAGGAAGACTCCGGCCGTGACGACGAGGAGGGGAAACAGGCTCCGGCCGCGGTCGCGAAGAATGCCCTTCAAGAGAAACCGGATCATGTCATCCTCCCTTGGAGAGCGTCGGTCGGGTTGAGCTTGCCGATCTTCCTCGCCGGCAGGTAGCTGATAATCGTGGTGATCAGGAAGACGAGAACGGTCGTCCCCAGCACCAGCGCGGCGCTGTAGGCGGGATACATCTTGTCGCTCATGGCGATGCCGAAGCTGTCCCCTTGGTTTGCGCCGAAGGACAAGCCGTGGACGGCGAAGTAGGCCAACAAGGGGATTCCCCACAGGGCGCCGACGATGGCGGCGAAGACGCCGTTGAGGGCTCCCTCGAAGGTGAACAACCCGATCACCCGGCCGCGGGTGACTCCGAGCGCCATCATCGTCCCGATTTCCTTGCGCCGCCTCCAGATCGAAAGGAGTTGGGTGTTGAGGATGGCCAGCGCGGCCAGGAAGAGGAGGATCGCGTAGAGTACGGAGGCGCCGACCGTTTTGCCCTTGACGATGTCCATGATGTCCTTAAGCAGGACGCCGAGGCTCTGAAACGACCAGCCGGGGACGGCGGCGGTCGGGGCCGAGTCCTTGGCCGTAACGACGATCGTCGCCTGCCCCGGCATGGCCGCCATCTCCCGCAGGGTCGCGATCGGCAGCCAGACTTGGCCTTCGTCGATGGATTGGGCGATCGTCTTCATGACCTCGACGATCTGGAGGTCCCGGGCGTCGAAGGCGCCCCGGGCGTCGCGCCAGCGGACGGTCACCGTGTCCCTCGCGGCCAGCCCTCCGGTTTTAGCCATGCGGCTTCCGACGAGCGCCGGGATGTCGGCGCCGGACGTCCCCAGGGCTCCCGTGGGGATGGACAGCAGGGATTGGCCGGGCTCGATCCCCTTGAGCAGGATGGGAAGAATCCGCCCGCCGGGGTAGATCGTCCCCTGGACGATCAGGATCGGCGTCGCCTTGCCGGCGTCGATCCGGATCTGGAGAGGAGCGGCCGGGACGGCGTGGGCGTCCTGGAGGGTGAACGGGTCGTAGGGATCATAGCCTTCCACCCAGTATTGCCCCCCGCCGTACTCGGCGTCGATCATGGTTCTTGACACTTCGGCGTCGAAGCCGTTGTAGAGGCCCTGGGCCCAGATGATGGTGACATAGGCCATGGACAGCACGGCCGCGTTCAGCCAAGTCTTGGCCCCGGCGCCCAGCATATTGCGGATGGCCAGCTTGGGGATGATCATGGCCTCCTCCTAGCGGCCGGCGCCGGGTTCGTCCTTGGCGACCCGGCCGTCGACGAGCGTGATCTTGCGCCTTAAGTGCCCGATGACTTTGTCGTCGTGGGTGGAGAACAGGAACGTCGTCCGCAGCTCGCGGTTGATGTTCTCCATGGTGTGGAGGATGTGGTGGGAGTTCTCGGCGTCCAGGTTGGCCGTCGGCTCGTCGGCCAGGACGAGTTCGGGCTTCTTGACCACGGCCCGGGCGATGGCCACGCGCTGGCTCTGGCCGCCCGAAAGCTGGTTGGGCCGGGACTTGGCCCGGTCGGCCAGGTGGACCCACTCCAGTGCGTCCATGACCGCCTTGCGCCGGGCCGCCGTCGCCATCCCCAGCAGGAGAAGCGGGAACTCGACGTTCTCGAAGACGGTGTAGACGGGAAGGAGGTTGAAGGTTTGGAAGATGAATCCGATATGGCGGTTCCGCAGCTCGGCCGCCTTCTTGTGGGGAAGGGCCTCCACCCTCAGTCCGAGGACCTCCGCGCTTCCCCGGGTCGGCGCATCGAGCGAGCCGAGGATGTTGAGGAGGGTGGTCTTTCCCGACCCGCTCGGTCCGACCAGCCCGGCGAACTCGCCCCGTCCGAAGGTCAGGTTCACATCTTGGAGGGCGGTGATGGATTGCTCGCCCATGGGATAGATCTTTACCAGGTCCGTCGTTCGGATGATCGTTCCGTTTTCCATGGTCACCTCGCGTCAGTGATCGTAAACCAGCGTGATCTGGAGCCCCTTGCCGGCGAAGAGGTTCGACTCCGGGCGGTTGGCGTAGATCGCGTACCGGTCCGGGTTCCAGAACCCGACAATGAAGAGGGTCCAAGCGTCCGTGGTCCGCTGCCAGGTCAGGAAGCGGTACCAGTCCCCTGAGGTCCAGTCGTGGAAGACGATGGCGTGGAGGCGGTCGAGGAGCCCCAGCGGGGTATCCGCGCTCAGGGCGGTCAGGCTCCGCCTTGTCCCTCGCCCGAAGGCCTCCCGGGAGACGTCGAAGAGGAGATGTTCGGCCAGGAGGTGAAGCCCGTTGCCGAGAGGGACCGTCTCGTCGAGCCCGAGGTTGAGCATCCGCTGGTATTTCCAGGGGTAGACGCTCCACCCCTGGCGGACGAGGGCGGCCTCGAACCACACCCCGGGTCCGATGTCCCATTTCCCGTCGAGGCCCAGCCGGTCCTCGGAGGCGTTCTCGCTCTCGCCGGGCGGAAGAGGGACCATGCTTTGGGAAGCGCCGAGGCGGCGGCGGTGATAAGTCAAGGCCGCTTCTCCGGAGAGGACGGGCGTTTGGATCCGGCCGCCGAACTCGGGCGCTTTAGGCCGCGTCGGGACGGTCTCCCATCCCTTTATGTCTTCGTTTCCGTACAGGCCCCACAGCCAGATATTGGTGTTGTCGGCGAAGGTGTACTTTAGGAGAAGGCCATCGACTCCGTCCGTGAGTTGGAGGGGGTCGTTGGGGTCGAGGCGGTCGAACCACATCAGCGGCCTGAGGACCAAAGCCGAGCCGAAGTTGATCTTCTGAAGCCCCAGCCGGGCCTCGAAGCGGGCGGTCGAGAATCGGACCCAGAGCCGGTAGGGTTTCGCCGCGGCTCTCGTCGCGGCCGAGCGCAAGGACGATCCCTGGGCGGTTCCATAGACGTTGGCCGAGGCTTCGGCGGCGAGGGTAAGCCCTCCGCCCAGATCTTTTTTCAGAGAGAAGGAGGGGATGTAACGCAGGCCGAGAGCCGTCTCGGCGGTCGGGCGGTCATGGAAACCCAGCCAGAAGGAAAGCCGGCCCCGAATGTCGAGGTCGGCCGAAGCCGCCGACCCGACCATTGAAGTAGCCAATATCCCCAGGACGAGGACCGGGACGCGGCGGGCGCCGGTCATGGCCGTCCACTCCGTCCTTTTCGTTCGTCCATGTGCGCGATCTATTATAATTTTTATGCGCGTTCACCGCCATACGACCGGCTTGAGGCGCGGCGCCAGAATCTGGATGATGCCCAACGCGACGAGATAGGCCGTGGCGGCGATCGCGAACAGCGGCCAGTAGCTTCCGGTCCGCTCCAGGATAAACCCGGCCGAGGCGGAGAAGAGCATCCCGCCCGCCGCGCCGGCCGTCCCGCCCAGTCCCGTGACCGAGCCTACGGCCTGCTTGGGGAACATGTCCGAGGCGAAGGTGAAGATGTTGGCCGACCAGGCCTGGTGGGCGGCCGTGGCCAGCCCGATGAGCAGGACCGCGCCCCAGAGGTGGGAAGCCCGAGAGGCGGTCAGGATGGGGAGGACGGACAGGGCGCAGGCGAGCATGACGATCTTCCGGCTCCGGTTGACCGTCCAGCCGCGCCGGATCAAGGCCGAGGACAGCCAGCCGCCGCCGACGCTCCCTATGTCCGTGATGAGGTAAACGACGATCAGCGGGAGGCCGAGCCCGGTCAAGGACAACCCGAACTTCGCATTCAGGAACTTGGGAAGCCAGTAGAGGTAAAACCACCAGATGGGATCGGTCAGGAACTTGCCGATGACGATGGCCCAGGTCTGGCGGTGGCCGAGGAGACGGATCCAGGGAATTTTGTCCGGCGCCGGCTCGGGCGGATCGCTGTGGATATGAGCCAGTTCGGCCGGCGTAAGGTTTTTTTTGTCCTCGGGCGTATGGTAGGACGCCAACCAGAAGATGACCCAAATGAATCCCAACGCCCCGGTCAGCAGGAAAGCGGCCGGCCATCCGAACCGGATCGTGATCCAGGGGACGACGGCGGCCGCGATGACGGCTCCGATGTTGGAGCCGGCGTTGAAGATGCCCGTAGCCAGGGCCCGCTCCCGGCGCGGAAACCACTCGGCGACGGCTTTGATGGCGGAGGGGAAATTTCCGGACTCGCCCAATCCCAGGGAGAACCGGGCCAGCCCGAACCCGACGACGCCGCGGGCGGCGGCGTGGGCCATGGCCGCGACGCTCCAGAGGACGATGGCCGCCGCGTATCCGATGCGGGTTCCGTAGCGGTCGATCAGCCGGCCGAATAGGGCCAGGCCGACGGCGTAGGCCGCCTGGAAGGCGGTGACGATGCCGCCATACTCGACCTCGCTCCATCCGAAAATCTTCTGGAGGTGGGGCGCCAGAATTCCCAGAACCTGGCGGTCGATGTAGTTGATCGTCGTCGCGGCGAACAGGAGTCCGCAGACCGTCCACCGGACATGCCCGGTTCGGACCCGCGCGGGCTTCTCCTCCATGGCTTCCGATTATGTATCACACCGGGCGGGCGAAGACAAGAAAAGGAATTCCGGGGACATGAACCGAATCTCTTGATTCGGTATCGTGTCCCCGGAATTCCAGTCGTGAATTCAGACGATCCGCGGCTTGAGGACGACGGCGCCCAGGCGGCCGAGCTCAACCCGGAGCCTCTCGTACATGGGCTCGCCCGAATACATGCCGACGATCGACCCGCCCGAGCCCGCGAACTTGGCCGCGGCGCCGCAGGCGCGGGCCGCCTCGATCATCTCCAGGTCGGGAGAGCGAATGTCCATGATGGTGCGGCGGATATTGAAATTCTCGTTCATGTAATCGAAGAGCTTCTCCGGTCGGCCGGCAATAAGGGCCTCCCTACCCAGCGCGGCCAGCTCGGCGAGCCGGCCCATGGCGGCGATCACGAACATGTCTCCCTGGTCGTAACGGCTCCTGAATCCGCTCAGAACCCGGCCCGATATCTTGGCCGCGTCCGGCCGGTAGGCCAGGTAAAGGAGCGGCAGGAAGGCCGGATCGATCCGCTCGTAACGGCCGTGGCCGTGGGCCCGGACGAACTCCTTATCGAGGTCCATGTAGACGCATCCCTCGTAGACCTGGATGACGCGGTCCATGAAGCCGGCGTTGATCCCCAGCTCCTCCTGTTCCGCGTTGAGGACGAGGGTGGGTTGGACCTCGACCGGGATGCCGACGCCGCTGAAGGACATCAAGGCCCTCAGCCCGGCTGTGATGAGCGCGCTCGATCCGCCCAAGCCCACTTGGCGCGGGATGGTCGAGCCGTAGCGGAGGGTGAAGTTTCGATCGGGGACTTTGATATTCCGCTCTCGCCAATAACCCCAAACGACGCGGAGGAGGGCCTTGAGCAGCCGGACTCCGCCGTCATAGCCGTAGAGGCGGTTGCGCTCGATAAATTCGGCATAACTCGCGTAGTCATCCCGGTCTTCGGCCGGGGAGAAAATGGCGAGACGGTCGCTCTCCTCGAGGCTGACCCGGGCCGAGAAATCGCCCACGGCGATGGCTAGGATCTTGCCGAAGCAGTTATCCGAGGGATTGCCCAGGAGGCCGGCCCGAGCGTAGGCTACGCCTTCGATCATAGGGTGTCCAGGACTCCTCTCAGATAGCCGACGGATTCGGCCGCGCCCGGAAGCGGATCCTTCTCGTCTTTTTCGTATTCGAGGCTGACCTTGCCGCCGTACCCGAGGCGGACAAGGGTTCGTAAGAGCTTGGGAATATCTATGACGCCTCGGCCGATTTCGACAGGACCGCCCTCGACATCCGCCGAGGTGACGTCCTTGATGTGGACGTCCAGCAGCCGGTCGAAATATTTTTCCGCTTCGGCCGCCGGATCGAGACCGCTCCGCGCGGCGTGTCCCGCGTCGAGGCAGAGCCCGATGCGCGGGTCGAGGTCCCGGATCTTGAGATAAGCGCTCTCCGGGGTCGGATAAATCTTGTCCGTGGGGCCGTGATTGTGAAGAGCCAATCTAACGCCGGAATCGCGAACGGCCGTTTCAGCGAACGGCAGAAGCTCGATATCGGGGACGCCGATAATTAAGGATAAACCGGCGGCGCGGGCGTATTCGACCGCCTGCCGGATTTCGTCCCCGCTCTTCATGTAGACGACGCCGCACCCGTACAGGTCCAGGCCTGCATCGCGAACCTTGGCCGCGGCAGCTTTGACGGCATCGGGGGGACTCTCCAGCGCGAGATGGACGCTTTTAAGGGCGATCGCTTCCAGGCCGAGCCTCCGGGTCATGGCCACGGCTTCGTCCAAGCCGAAAGCGCGAAAAGAATAGGATGCCAGACCCAGTTTGAAGGGGATCGAGGTTTTTCCGTCCAGCGCGGCCATTCCGGGAGCCCGGCGCGGCGCCGCGGCGATTCCGGCCGGCGCCGCCAGCGCCGCACCGGCCGCAAGCCCGGCCGTCTTGATAAAATCCCTCCGGGTCGTGGCCATCGCATCTCCTTAATTAATAATTCTGGGGACACATCACTTAATTCCTCAAGTTCCTCAATTATTAGAGGACGGGAAGAGCCCAGGGGGCCCGATAGGTCCGTCCGACCAGAGCTTGAGCCTCGGCGTCCCCGGCGCATTGCTCGGCGGCCGCGTCCCAGGCGATCCGGCGGCGCAGCCGGTAGGCGATATTGGCGAGATGGCTGGAGATCAGGGACTTGTGGCCGACCTCGACGTCCGAAGTGGGCGTTTGGCGCGACTTGACGCACTCTATGAAATTACGGACGTGATCGAAGTGGAAGTCGCTCGAGCCCGTTTGCCTGGGACGGGGCATCATCCGGAACAAGCGCTCGGGCTGGGCGAGCTTGTCGGTCTCGGAGTGGACCTCCCAACCGCCCCGGTCCACGACCAGGATGCCGTTCGCGCCGTGGAATTCGGAGCCGTGCTCTCGTTGCCAGGGTCCCTGGCCGCAGCCGATCATGTGCTCCCAGGCGAGCGAATAACTCGGGAACTCGATAAGCGCCTGCTGCGTGTCGGGCGTCTCGCGGATATCGTCGGGGAATCCGAACTTGCCTCCGATGGACGCGGCGCTCAGCGGCTCCTCGCCCATGGCCCAGACGACGACATCGATCATGTGGGCGCCCCAGTCCGTCATCAGGCCGCCCGAGTAGTCCCAGAACCAGCGGAAGTTGTGGTGGAAGCGCATCGGGTTGAACGGCCGCTGGGGCGCGGGGCCGAGCCACATGTCGTAATCGACCGTGGGCGGCGCGGGCTGGTCGGGAGGATTCCCGATGTCGCCCTTCCAGTCGAGGTAGGCCCAAGCCCGGACCATCCGGATCCGACCAAGCGCTCCCGACCGGACAAAGGCGACCGCGTCCTGGAAGAATCCGGAGCTCCGCTGCTGGGTCCCGACCTGGACGACGCGGTTGAAACGGCGGGCGGCCGTGACCATGGCCCGGCCCTCGGCGATCGAGGTGGCCATGGGCTTCTCGACATAGACATCCTTGCCGGCCTGGCAGGCGAAGATCGTTGCCAGGGCGTGCCAGTGGTCGGGAGTCGAGACGACTACGGCGTCGATATCTTTTCGCTCCAGGAGCTTGCGGAAATCCTTGAATCCTTCGGGCGCCCGGCCCCGGGCTTCCTCGACAGCCTTGAGGCCTCCTGCCAAGCGCGTCTCGTCGACTTCGGCGATGCCCGCGCAGTCGACTTCGGGCAGTCGCAGTAAATCGGCTAGGTTGGCCGAGCCCATGCCGCCGTAGCCGATGATTCCGATCCGGACCTTATCGGCGGCTGGAACCCGGCCGGCCTTGGAAGCCGATGCTGCGGCCTGGGCGCCGACTCCGAACAGCGCGGCTGCGGCCGCCGAGGCCTTGCCGGTCGTTCCCAGGAATTCTCTTCGGGAGAAGGATTTCATGTTGGGCTCCTCCTTGATGGACACAACGGTATTTTTATACCTTGAACCCGCTTTGAGTGCCAGCCTTTTTTTAAGCTTATTTAAACATCGGTTTCGCAGGCGAAGGCCATCGGCTTTATCCCGGACTACGATGTCGCGGACCGGACCTTGGGCCTTTCCAAGCTCACCTTGATCGCGAAGGGGCTCCCGCCGGCTCAAGCTTCTTTTCGGGGAGATGTCATGGCCGCGTTTTATCATCCAATATGTTGACGTGCGAGTATTGACGATGATGGTCAATACCGACATAATTTAGTCGTGCATCTTAGCTTGCTTTCGAGGTTATCGGACCCCGCGCAGGCGGGCCAGGATGCGGAAATGAGATCCAACCAAGGAGCGCAGGCTATGACGAAGAGAGCCCTATCGATATTTTTCGTTGCGTTGTTACCGGTGACCGCCCATGCCCAGACGCTCGTCAAGCGTGCGATGGTCAGCACGGGCGCGGGGCACAACTTTAGCCCCGTCGCTCTCCGCCTTCCGAACGGCAACTTCGTCTTTGTTTGGGGATGGTCCGCTACGGGTGACAACGATGTCCTGATTCCGTACGGACGCGTGATGAAGCCCGGCGGAACGCCGGCTACGCCCGTCCGCAAGAACCTGCTCACCGCACCGCTCTACCCCTATCAGCGATTCACGGCGGGACTCACAACCGGCAGCCGAGTCCTGGTTGCCGGAACGAAATCATCTGACAGCCAGATCATCGCCAGGCCGTTCGACACCGCTCTCCGGGCCAAAGGCGCTATGGTCCCAACCGGTGTAGCC
>JALHUR010000096.1 GCA_022867325.1 Candidatus Aminicenantota bacterium
ATGCTAAACCCGGAAGCCCCGTTTTTATAGACCACCGCTTGAGAGGTCGGAATATCCGTGATCCATCCCGATTGATCCTGCCCGCGGAAATAATTGACGCGGCAGGCCGAACTCTCGGCGGCACTCACCTTAGGATTCGGGTTGGAGTCAAGGAAAATCAGCCGCGACACGGAACGCCCTGCGCGACTCTCTCCGCGGGCGCCGCCGCTTTCCCGGACCTGATCAAACACCAGGCCGCTGCCTGTCACCCAGAGCGTAAACGCCGGGGCCGCGGCGTAATAAAGCGCGTCCGGATGGACCTGGCCTTTGTTTTGAATGAAATAGACCGGGATCTTGGTGTAATCGATATTCACCGCCGTGTCGGGGCCCGATACCGTGATCGCCCTTTCGGGAATGCCGCTTGAATCGCTCGAATTCGACGGCAAGGCCGGATGCCCCACGCTCAACAATGCCAAGAACGCAAAAAGCCCCAAAAATCCGCCCCTTCTTAAATACGATCTCCTCATCGTTTCCTCCTCCATTGATTAGGTCGGATACCAGCCCGAAGGTACGAGTCTCGAGATCGCAGAAACTATCTCCCGATCGGTCCTTCGGTTGGTCTCCTCCCCCGACACAAAAAGGATAACTCTCCGGTATCCGGATGTCAATAAGCGTCGCGGCTGATCGGGGTGAAAGGACGGAGTGCGGCGTCTTTGTTGACCGGGGAATGTTTTGACCAAACCGCGAAAATAGGTTAGACTTTTTTTTGCAGCTCCGCAAGAGCCCATCGGTCAGAGACCCCGAAAGGAGCGCTCCATGGACACCTCCATAAAGAAAATCTATGCCCGCGAGATCCTCGATTCCCGCGGTAACCCGACGGTCGAGGTCGAAATCAGCCTCGGCCAGGGCGTCGTGGGCCGGGCCGCCGTCCCTTCCGGCGCTTCGACCGGAGTCCATGAAGCCCTTGAGCTCCGCGACGACGACAAGACCCGATACCTGGGCAAGGGCGTTCTCAAGGCCGTCCGGAACGTGAACGAGACGATCGCCGCCCGGCTCGCGGGCCGCGACGCACGCGACCAGAAGGGGCTCGACCGGGCCATGATCGAGCTCGACGGGACCCCCAATAAGAACAAGCTGGGCGCCAACGCGACGCTCGGCGTCAGCCTGGCCGCGGCCCGGGCCGTGGCCACCGCCCTCGGCCTCCCCCTCTACCGCTACCTTGGCGGCGACGCCGCGACCCTCCTCCCCGTCCCCATGCTCAACATCATGAACGGGGGCGCCCACGCCAACTGGCAGGGCACGGACCTTCAGGAGTTCATGATCGCTCCGATAGGGGCCCCGAACTTCCGCGAAGCCCTCCGATGGGGCGCCGAGACCTACCACGCCCTCAAGAGCGTCCTCAAATCGGGCGGCTACTCGACCGGCGTCGGCGACGAGGGCGGCTTCGCTCCCGGCCTCAAGGCCAACGCCGAAGCCGTCGAGCTCATCATCAAGGCCGTCGCCAAGGCCGGCTTCAAGCCCGGCGCCGACATCGCGATCGCCCTGGACCCGGCCTCGAGCGGATTCTTCGAGGACGGCAAATACTGGCTCCGGACCGAGAACAAGAAAATCTCCTCCGAGGAGATGGTCGCCTTGTACGCCGACTGGGTTCAAAAATACCCGATCGTCTCGATCGAGGACGGCCTGGCCGAGGACGATTGGGCCGGCTGGTCTTTGATCACCAAGACGCTCGGCGCCAAGATCCAGCTCGTCGGCGACGACCTGTTCGTGACCAACGTCGCCCGCATCCGCCGAGGTATCGAAGAGAAGGCCGCCAACGCCGTCCTGATCAAGCTCAACCAGATCGGGACGCTGACCGAGACGATCGAGGCCATTGAAATGGCGCGCAAGGCCGGCTGGACGGCCATGGTCTCCCATCGGAGCGGCGAGACCGTCGACAGCTTCATCGCCGATTTCACGGTCGCCATGGGAACGGGCCAGCTCAAGACGGGCGCGCCCTGCCGGGGCGAACGTCTCGAGAAATACAACCAGCTTCTCCGGATCGAGGAGGAACTCGGGACCAAGGCGCGCTATGCCGTACTCTCGATCCTCGGCCGGCGGACCTGATGACCCGGGCCGTCCGAACCGCCCAAGCCATCGCCCAGCCGCACGGCCTCGAGGTCCGTATCCACCCGGGGCTCAACGACACCTGCCACCTCTCCGGCCGGACCTAAAAACCGTTTTAAGCATCTTTTCAGGCTCTCGGCACGTATATATAAAGGATGACCAGAACGACCCGGCTCTGAGATTGACCCATTCGCCGGCGCTGAGATCCTTTATTCAAGGCAGGATCGATAAACGCGGCTCAGGGTTAACCCGGACAAAGCCCCAGCATTAATGCCGGGGAGCAGCCTTGCAGCACTCATGGCTTCCATGAGGTAACATGATAGCGAAACGCACCTCCCTGACGGGTAATGCTATGATAGATTACACGTCGACTCAAATTCTTTTAAGGAGGTGCGCAAATGTATTTTATCGGTGTCGACCATCACAAGCAAGCCTCTCAG
>JALHUR010000097.1 GCA_022867325.1 Candidatus Aminicenantota bacterium
ACCATCCCAGATACCGGAGATTACCTTTACCAACGCACATATCGAAGCCTGGCCGAATGGCCGATCCGGGAGAATCCCTACTTCGTCTTTTTTCTCGCGGGCAACTATCGGTGGCCGGAGAGCTACCCCCTCTGGCTCCAAAGAGAGAATTTCCCGGCCCTGAAAGAGCGGGTGGGCAGCATGCGGTTGAAACACGGCTCTTTGGAAAACGTCATCGTCGCGTCCGAGCCGGGAACTTTTTCCAAATTCAATTTGTCCAATATTTTTGAATATATGTCGGAAGAGGTTTATGAGATCACACTCCGACAGCTGCTCCGCGTCTCGCCTTCGGGGGGACGGCTGGCCTTCTGGACCCTGTTCGTCCCCCGGCCTATTCCGGAATCGTTGAGCGGCCGGATCATCCCGATCTCTCCGGACGGCGGCTCTGCACCTCCTCCCTCTTCCCGGTCTCTCTATGAGGATTTTTTTGCCTGGCGGATCTTATGACCTTTCCCGCGCGTCATCCTCAAGGGGGGACCGGCCTCTCCGGCTTCCAGCGAATTCGCGGCGCGACGGCGATCCTATTCCTCATGTTTTTCATCTCCACGGGGTTATGGGGAGACGATCCATTGGCTGGACGGCCGCGTCCGCCCCTATCGTTTTCGCTGGCCTCGGCTCCCGGCCCCGAAGCTCAGCCGGAAAAAAAACTCGGCCGAGCCGCCCTGGAATATTGTGCCGTCATCGCCGTTCCCCAAGCGCTTTATTGGGCCGGGTACTGGGGCGGGAAAAAGGAGTGGCATTATCGTCTGAACTGGGAAGACCAATCCAAACGGTTCTTCAGCTTATGGGCCTGGAAATTCGATTCCAACTGTTTTTATTTAAACTGGATGCATGGTCCGGCCGGAGCGCTCTACTACAACATCGCCCGGAGCAATCGCCTGAATCGGCTCGAGTCTCTCTTGTTCAGCCTGGGCGGTTCCTTCTATTGGGAATATATCGTGGAGTGGCGGGCCGTCGTTTCCATCAACGACAATATCTTCACCGTTCTGGGCGGAATTCCGATCGGGGAAGCCTGGTACACTCTGGGCAAGTATTTCCTCTCCAAGCCCGGGACCATCAACGGCATCCTCAGTTTTCTCAACCCGGTCCTGAAATTCAACAGCTGGCTCGATCGGAAGACGGGCCCGTCCCTTTCGCGGGAGCCGGATCCCGGCTGGCACGACTTCCGGCTTGCGCTGGGATTCTGGACGGATCCCTCCCACGGCCGGGGACGGCCCGGCTTGAACATGTTCGCGGGAGTCGACGCCCAGCTCCTCAGCCTTCCCGAAGCGGAGAAGCCGGGAGACCTCCATCAGAAGGTCGGCTCGACGCTGTTCAGCGAGATCTCGTTCGATATCGTCACGGCCGGAGAGCTCGCGGACGAGTTCGGCCTGTATTTCCGCTCCGTCTACCTGGGATATTTCCGGAAGAAGATCGATCCGAGCCTTAACGGATATCGCTTCTATCTGGGTCTGGGTTCGGCCTTCAGCTACTTCAAGCAACGGAGCGTTGCGTTTTACGATTCCAACCAAATTCTAGTCAAGGACATTCAGCTCTTAAAACTGGAAGAGCCGCGGAATTTTCGCGACAAGTTCGCCGCGGCCCATGTCATCGGCCCCGTCTTCGATCTGACCGTCCGCCGCGGCAGGTTCCGGGCGCGGCTGATGGCCGACGCTTATATCGATTTCTCGCTGGTCAACGCCCTGGCCCTGAACACCTACTCATCGACGCACGATATCAGCGGCGCGAAAACCAGCCTGGTCTACTACGGCTATTATTACGGGTTCGGGGGCAGCCTGTCGCTTCGGCTGGATGTCGAATATGGGCCTTTCGAACTTCGCGGGCTGTTCGGCGGCCACGACTGGGGGTCGATCGAAGGGCGGGACCATTTCCAGAAGGACGTCCGGGACGATTTTCATATCGCGGATTCGCGGACGTCCCTTCGTCTCAGCGCCGGCTACCGATTCGGGACGTCTCCGCTCGTCCTCCTCCTGGCCTATGAAAACATCGGCCGAACGGGTTCGCTCAAGGACGTCTTGAGGAAGGAGGCCGAATCCCGTTTCTTTGCCGGCCTTCTCTTCAGGTTTTAGGCGGAGGGATCGCTTGGATCGTCCCCGGATTGCCGGTGGCGATGGATCCCCGTATAATGAAATCCCTCGAACGCACATGAACGACTCGGATTCCCCGCCCCAAAAATATGATTTCCGGAAATCGCTGAAGGAGGCCCAACGCTATCCCGTTCTCGAATGGCTTCGGATCGAACGCTATTGGACCCGGCCGCTGGCCTCGCTCGTCGTGCGGGCCGTCTTCCGCTCTCGTGTTATGCCCAACCATTTGACCTTTGTCTCATTTTTCGTGGGCTTGATCGCCGCTGCCGCGTTTCTGGGCGGATCCCACGCTTCTTTCATCGCCGGCGGAATTCTCGTCCAGATCTGCTCGATCTTGGATTGCGCCGACGGCATGCTGGCGCGTGCGCGCGATCAGTGTTCCGACCGCGGCGCCTTCTTAGACCTCATTCTCGACCGGATCATCGAGTATATCGTTCTGGGCGCGCTCGCGGCGGGAGTGTACAGGTCCACCGGCAGCCTCGCCGTGTTGATCACGGCTCTCAGCGCCCTTGCCCTGCATTTTCTGCAGGCCTCGCTTTATTACCTCCTCCTCCTCTATCGCAAGGATCCGAAAATGGGCCAACTGGCCGAGCTGAGAGGCCTTTTTGCTTTCATGATCATGTTCTTCTCGGTCCTTAATCGACCGCACTTCTTTTTCTATGCTCTATTCGGGGAATCCCTGGTTGCGGTCTTCTATCACGTCTTCCGTTTCTTCCGGCCCGCCCGCCGTTGAGATAAGGATCCGGGTGCGGTCTTTCCCAGCTTCGCCTTCAAGTCGGTCGTAGAAATGGCGGCCGTATAGGGCAGATAGACAACCTTCACTCCTGCCGATTTGAGTTTCCGCTCAAAGCCTCTGAAACGGTCGGTCTCGAACCACTCGTCGCCGATGAACAGGACGTCGAACTTCAGTTTTTTCCACATGACGAATTTATCGAGATCGTCCTGGGGAATCGCCAGGTCCACGGCCCTCAAGCCGCTCACGATCTCCAGTCTCTGTTCGAAGGGAACGACGACCTTCCGATTCTTGTAGCCGACGAGCTCGTCGACGGTTACGCCGACGATCAACCGGTCGCAGAGGCTCTTGGCCCTCTGGAGAATCCGGAGATGCCCGACATGAAAAAGATCGAAAACTCCGCTTGCGTATCCGACGATCTGCCGCTTCCTGATCACGGGACCGGCCATGATGGGATCATCCTAACCCAAGGCCCGGATAAAGGCAACAAAGCCGATCGGTCTCAACGCATCTCGACCTTCACCAGAAACCCGTCAACGAGGCGGCCTTGACAACGATCACCCCTCGGATATCATAGGAAAACGCGGGAGAGAAATGGGATTTAAAATGCGTTTTTCCCAGTCGGTTGGCCTGGCGATATCCCTCTTCGGTGTCTTCTTGTTCCAGGGCGTCGC
Organism: Candidatus Aminicenantota bacterium; assembly: GCA_022867325.1. Lineage (GTDB taxonomy): Bacteria > Acidobacteriota > Aminicenantia > Aminicenantales > JAFGBC01 > JAFGBC01. The sequence goes on from JALHUR010000097.1 coordinate 3,534, forward strand.
TTTTTACGTCATTGGCATTCACGGGGTGCCGGGCCATCAAAGCATCTGCATCGAAGCGTTGACCTATCTCGGAACGATACCGGCCGACAAGATCATGGAGATAGCCTCAGCATCCATAACTCCGGATTTTAAAAACTACAGCTCCATCTGGCATGTCGTCGATAGCAGCGGCTCCGGCCGTATAATCGACAGCCTGAATCTGATCAAGGAGCAGCGCGACAAGGCGGTTCAAGACGCTTATCATTATTATGAAACAAGGCGGGGCGCTTCCTGCGCCGCGACTTTCGGATGCTATCTGCACACCGTCCAGGATTTCTATGCCCACACCAACTGGGTCGATTATCATGTCGATCACCATCTGCCCCTGACGACCTACGACATGAGCCGTTTGCCCCCTCCCGATTGGCTGCATTCTTTATCGAGCCTTTATTCTTCCCTCGACAAAGACGGGCCCGACCTCAGCCCTCTCTACTATGCCGCCTACGCCCTCGCCAGGACGACGACGCAAAAAGAGTGGGTCGCGTTCGGAAGGCGGCTCTGCTCGAAATACCCTTCCCTGGCCGATGCGATCTTTCAAGTCAACGGTTTCACGGACGTCGGCGCGTTCAAGGTGGCGAAGCCCGATGTCCCGAATCTGAAAAGCCAGTCTTCAACGACGATCGGCTGGTCCAATTTCGTCAGCCTCGAAAACATCAAAGTCTCGCTTTTCAAGAACGGCTCTTGGCAGGGCGACATCGTCACGCTGTCCGACCCGGATATCCAATACCATCGATGGACGGCCGGCCGGCACAGCGGCGGGAACGCCCCGCTGGGAGGGTTCTACCAAATCCGGGTCGCGACGCTCAGCGGATCGCACGCCGCCTTCAGCCGCAACTTCATTTTGTCCGGCCTCCAGATTATCGCCCCCAACGGCGGCGAACATTGGAAAATCGGCGCGACCCGGGAGATTCGATGGGACGCCCTGGGAGTCGCATTCGGCGTTAAAATCTTCCTCTACCAAGGTTCTCTCTGTCTCGGAGAGATCGCCACCCTCGAAGACGTCGAATCCTACAGCTATGGCTGGAAAGTGGGAAGATATCTCGGTAGGACCGCCCCTCCGGGGTCGGACTACAAGATCCAAATCCGGAGCCAGGACGGTAAAACCTATCAATGGGCCGACAGCAGCGACAGCGGATTTACCCTGGATCGGTAGCGGGCCATGTTTGACGGATTGAATAAAATCGGTTAGATTAGGGAGGCATGAAAGGAAAATATTTGCGAGGTGCCCAATGAAAAAACACTTGATTTTCTGTCTCGTGCTGTCGGCCCTGTCCGTATCCCTGGCCCTGGCCGACCAGACCTATGTCCTCAAGGTCAAAGTCCAGGCCGCCAACGTCCGGACCGAACCCGACCTGAACGCTCCCGTCATCAAGACGGTCACGCTCGGGACGCTCCTGGAATCGGACGGGAAGTCCGGTGACTGGTACAAGATCTTCGTCGACGACGGCAAAGGGAACCAGGTCACTGGCTACATCAACGCCAAGGTCGTGGAGATCGTCAGCGGCGAGGAGCCCGAGCCGAAGCAACCGGCGCAGCGTCCCGTCGAGGCCGAGCCGGAGCCCGAACCGGCCCCGGTCTATAAACGGCCCGTCGAATACGCCGCCCCTCGAAGTTATTCCAGCGGCGGGTTCAGGCTGCTGGGCGGCCTGGCCAGCACCAACATTTCCTACGACAAGGCCCGGTTCGACGAGCTCCAAGGAGAGGAAGATCTCGCCAAGTATATCAAACCCCGGTCGAGCCCCTTGGGAGGCATCGGCTTCGAGACCGGCTCGCAGATCAGTTTGGAGTTCGACTTCATGTACATGCCCAAGGGCGTTAAATTCGAGGGGGAGTACGACGCAACCGCCCAGGGCGAGGGCAAAATCAAATTCAACGCCGACATGATCGCCAATCAAATCAGCGTCCCCGTTTTCGTGAAAGTGAAGATTCTGAGGGGCTCCACGCCGTTTGTTTTCGCCGGGGGCGAAGTCGGCTATGTTTTATCCAGCAAGCTCACCTATTCCTACACCGCCGACGGCAAAACCACCAAAGGCGAGGAGGACCTCCTCAAGAAGGACAAAAATGGTGAGATCTACATCAACCGGCTTGATTACGGCGCGGTCTTCGGCGCGGGCTTCGAGATGAACCTGGGCGGCCTGGTGCTCTCCATCGAGGGCCGCTATCATATGGGCATGGCGAACTTATTCAAGTCGACTAAAACCACCGAAGGCACGGCCATCAAGGACAATGATTATATCCGCAGCAAGGCGATAGTCGTACTGGGTGGAATCAAGTTCTGAGACGGATTAAAAGCTGAAGAACAGACCGCCCGAATAGAAGGTTCCCTGGGCGGCCGTCGCGTTAAAGTGCAGTCCGACCTCCGGGGCGATCCGCCATCGCAATTCGATGCCCAGGGTGGGAGAATAAATATAAGAGGGCAGATCGAGGCCGAGAGCCCGGATCTCGTCGAAGTCATGGCCGATTTTCCCTGAAAACCTGAGGTGGCCCAGCGGCGTGCTCAGGGTGGTCGTCTGGTCCATGGAGAGCTCCCCCTGAAAAGGGAGCCTCATCAGGCCGGCCTGCAGCGAAAGGTCCAGGCGGCGCGTCCGGAGCGGCGTCCAGCGTCC